>CAZCDN010000001.1:0-22807 GCA_964497725.1 uncultured Candidatus Saccharibacteria bacterium
AAAACTCCTTTTGTGACTGAGGGTTGGAAAATAGTAAGAGACCTTTGCAATGTATTTTTCATTTTCATACTACTATATGTAGCTTTTGCAATGATACTCGGTCTTCAAAATGTGAAAGCAAAAGAAATGATGATCAATGTAGTAATCATAGGATTGCTTATAAACTTTAGCTTATTCTTTACCCAAGTAGTCGTAGATAGCGGGAACATACTGGCAAGAGTATTTTACAATTCAGAAACAATAAAAGAAAAAACAGCTAGTAATACAGAAGCTACTATTGGAGGATTTGGTCTTGCCCAAAAGTCAGGAGATGAGATATCGCTTTCTTCTGGTGTAGTAAGCCAAATAAATCCACAAAATATAGTACGTCATGCAAACGAAATAGCAATACAAGATAGTAGTGGAACTACTGATGGAAAAGAAGGAATAGCTGCCCTTGGTGCTGGTGGATTTATTTTAGTTACAATTTTAGCAACTATAGTAAACCTTGTAGGAATATTTGTTTTTGTATCGATAGCTCTTATATTCATAGCTCGAGTCATAGGACTTTGGCTTGCTATGATATTTGCACCTCTTGCATTTTTGACCTACATCATTCCATCTATGGCAAGTGGTGTAAAGATGGTGGGATGGAAAGACTGGTGGAGTAACCTGATAGGGCTTTCGTTTTTAGCACCCATATTTATGTTTATGCTTTATTTGATTATTCTTTTCCTTGGAGGAGAGACTTTTGGAGAATTAATAAAGCCAGGCAATAATGGTCCTCAATTTATCATAAAAACCATCATGGCATTTGCTTTTATAATGATTCTTTTAATGAAAGCAAAAGACCTCGCAAAAGAATATTCTGGAAGTATTGGTGAGAAAGTAATAGGTGGTATAAACAAAGTAGCAGGAGTAGCTGGAGGTGTAGCTTTAGGAGGCGCAGCTATTGCAGGTAGAGCGACTATAGGAAGAGCTGGGAGTATGATTGCAAATTCAGAAAGAATGAAAGCTGCTGAAGCTCGAGGAACATTCGGTGCAAAAGCTTTAAGAAATATTGGGAAAACTACTGGTAGTGGAAACATGGATCTTCGTAGTGCAAAAGTATTTGGTAAGGGACTTTCTGATATTGGAAGTATAGAGGGTAAACCACAAGTAGGTGGATTTACAGAAAGGAGAGCGACAAAAGTAGAAGAGAGACAAAAAAGAATGCGTGAGCTTGAGGTTGGAGAAGACTCAGATCTTACACAAACAGTTAGGCAGGCAGAAAATAATGTTAATGACTTAAGATCTAATGTTGTTTTAAATAACAATATAAGAACCGCTACAAACCAAATCCAACCATTAGAAAGAGCAGTAGCTGATGCAGAAAGAGCAGTAGCTGATGCAGAAAGAGCGGTGAAAGATGCTTCAGATCGTTTTGGTGGTAATAGTAATCAAGCAAATGCAGCTAGAACCACAAGAAATATAAATATATCTTTAAGGACGACAGCTCAAAACAATCTCCAGGCACAACAAAATGTTGTAAGAAATCTTGAACAGCCTATTAGAGATGCTGAAAATGATCTTCAAGCAGCCCAGAACGCTATAATAGGAGAAAATAGAAACAGAAGAGAAGACTACGCTGGAACAATACAAGGTGGCTGGTCGAATAGTATAAACTTTGTGACATCAGGTGGACAACATTCAGTAAGAGGTGAGCGTGAAGCTGCAAATAGAATTCTTGCTGGTGTTCAACAAGAGAGACAAACAAACTAGATTTGAACACTAAATAAAAACAAATATGAATGATTTATTAGAAAAAAAAATAGAAGAAGCTAAAAGAAAATTACCAGAAGAAAGTCTTCGGGCTATTACTTCTATAGATTGGAAAAAAATCCTACTGGATTACTCAAATAAAAAATACAATCAAGACCAAATTTTAGAATTAGAAACTGAAACAGAGCTTTTAATCTACAATCTATTAGACCCTGAAGATTATGTAAAACAGCTTGAAAAAAGAATGGGAATATCTGCAGAGGAAGTTTTAATCCTTGTAAACGATCTAGACAAACTCCTTTTCCAAAAAATGAAAAATCTACTCGAAGAAATTTTGGCATCAAAAGAAGATAAAGATGACGACATTCCACTACCTCCGTATGCAAAAAAAGATAGTAGTACACACAGTGAACCTTTACCACCAAAAGGATTGCCTGTCATGGATGGAAATATAAAAACAGAAGAAGAACTTTTTGAAAAGACTGGTATTAAAATGATGGATGAAAATAAAAAAGAAAGTCTAGAAGAAAATAAATTTACAAACAGTGAAGACAAAATACTTTTTGATTCTGGAATAAAGACCATAGAAGAAGGGCACACAATAGACAAAGGCAATTCTTTGTCGAATATAAATATGGAAAGTATATCTAATCAAATAAATATTCCAATTCCTCCCGAAGCGAGAACCAATATGATAAACCAAAGACTAAATGAAAATGTAGTAAATACACAAAGTGCTGTGACTCATTCATCAGATTTACTCACAAAAGACCCTTATCACGAAACAATAGACTAGTATGCAATTTCAAGTACCACAATTTATAGAAATAGAAGACAAGCTTTTTGGACCTTTTACTTTCAAGCAATTTGCTTACCTTGTAGGAGGTGGTGGTATGATTTTTGTACTATACAAGATATTGCCGTTTTTTATAGCTGTACTCATAATCATACCCATAGCCATACTTACACTTGCTCTTACTTTTTATAAAATAAATGGTAAGCCTTTTATATTTTATCTCCAAGCTGCGATAGAATACGCAATGAGAAGTAGATTGTATATATGGAAACAAAGACTCGTAAAACCCGGTACAGAAAAAAGCGAGGGCACACTACCGCAAATCACTTCTGTAGTTCCAAAAGTATCTAAAAGTAGATTGAGTGATATTTCTTGGAATTTAGATGTATCTGAATAAAATTTAAATATAAAAAGTGTAAGTGTGATATAATTAAAAACATATGGCAATCAATGCGCGTAAATCACAAGACTTTGTACCAATAAAAGAGGTGCGTGATGGTATCGTAATACTAAAAGACGGTGGTCTTCGTGCTGTACTCGTGGCTTCATCTATAAATCTATCTCTAAAATCTTCTGATGAACAGCGCGCGATTATTTCTCAATTTCAATCTTTTTTAAATGGTTTAGATTTCAATACTCAAATCGTAATTCAATCTCGACGACTCGACATAAGGCCATACCTACTTACACTCGAAGAAAGAATGCAAACTCAAGTAGAACCCCTCATAAAAATACAGACAAAAGAATATATGGAATTCATAAAAACTTTTACTGACGAAGTAAACATAATGACAAAAACTTTTTTTGTAGTAGTGCCCTATAATGCAAACATAGTATCTTCACAAAAAGAAAGCTTTTTGGATAAAATTGGTCTCGGTAGTAAATCAAGCAATAATAGTAAGAATAGCTCTGACCTTGCAGATTTTGAAGAAAAAAGAACGCAATTAGACCAAAGAGTAGGTGTGATTATGGGAGGACTTTCGCGCTTTGGTGTACGAAGTACACAGCTTGGCACAGAGGAAGTGATTGAGCTTTTTTACAAGACATTCAACCCAGGGGACATTAGTCAGGGAATTAAATTACAATAAAAAAATGGGATTATTTTCATCAAAAAAGAAAGATACAAATAGTGAAGACAATATGGTACTACCAAAGCTACCAGAAGAGATTTACCAAGCTGCCACTCTTGAGCTTCAAGACGTGATAGCTCCTTCGGCGCTTCAAATTACTTCTAAAAATTTAAACTTGGGTGACAAAATCGCTCGTACTTTTTTTGTAATTTCATATCCAAGATTTCTTACCGACAATTGGTTTTCTCCTATTATAAATCTTGATAAAGTTTTTGATGTTTCTATTTTTATACATCCTATCGAGACTACAGAAATACTAAAAACTTTTCAAAAAAAGGTAGCTGAAGTTCAAAGTCAAATATCAGTAAGAGAAAGCAAGGGACTTGTGCGTGACCCAATGCTCGACACAGCATACAATGACCTTGAGTCACTTCGCGACAACTTGATGCAAGCTCAAGAAAAAATGTTTAACGTGGGACTTTATATCACCATATATGCTGAAAATGAAAATGAATTATTCAAGGTTGAAAATGAAATAAAATCAATACTAGAATCAAAACTCATATATATAAAGCCAGCACTATTCCAACAGGAAGAAGGCTTTAAGAGTGTCATACCTACAGGTAGCGACCTTATACAAATACACCAAAAATTAAACACCGAGCCTCTTTCTAGTGTATTTCCTTTTGTATCTTTTGACCTTACTTCCGACAAGGGAATTCTTTATGGTGTAAATCGCCACAATTCAAGTCTTATTATTTTTGATAGATTTTCTTTGCCAAACTACAATTCAATTACATTTGCTACTTCAGGTGCAGGTAAATCATATGCTACAAAACTTGAAATTATAAGAACTCTCATGTTTGACACAGAAGTAATAGTAATCGACCCTGAAAGGGAATACGAATTTTTAGCAGAAGCTCTTGGTGGAAGGTATTTCAATATTTCACTTTCATCTGATCACCACATCAATCCTTTTGACCTTCCTATTCCTGGTGCAGATGAGACAGGTGCCGACGTACTTCGCTCAAACACTATAAACCTCGTAGGGCTTTTCCGCATAATGCTTGGAGGTCTTACACCAGAAGAAGATTCAATGATCGACCGAGCTATCACAGAGACATATGCATTGAAAGACATTACAGCAGAATCTGACTTTACAAATATAGAACCCCCACTGCTTTCTGACCTCGAGATGGTACTTGCAGGTATGGACGGTAGTGATTCTGTCATACAAAGACTTACAAAATATACAAGAGGTAGCTGGTCTACATTTTTAAACCAACCTTCAAATGTGGATATTACAAGAAAATTTGTAGTTTTCTCTGTGCGTGACATGGAAGACGAATTAAAACCAGTAGCGATGTATATCATCACTCACTTTATATGGAATGCTGTGAGGAAAAATATTAAAAAAAGATTACTCGTAGTAGACGAGGCTTGGTGGATGATGAAATCTGAAGATACAGCATCATTTTTATACAGTATTGCAAAGCGTGGAAGAAAGTATTTCCTTGGTCTTGCGACTATTACTCAAGACGTGGGAGACTTTCTAAAAAGCCCATACGGTGTGCCAATAATCACAAACTCATCAATTCAGCTTCTACTAAAACAATCTCCATCTACAATGGATGTACTGCAAAAGACATTTAATCTTACCGACGAAGAAAAGTTTTTACTTCTTGAGTCCAATGTGGGAGAGGGGATATTCTTTGCGGGACTAAAACACGTAGCCATAAAGACAATTGCATCGTATACAGAAGACCAAATAATCACATCCGACCCATCTCAAATACTGGCTATCAAAAAAGCCAAAGATGACCTAATCACAAAAAACAACGCATCTTAGGATTGTTTATATTTAGTTTTTAGAATATAATATATTTGTGAATAAAATTACTAAAAATTTTTTATTTATTGTTTTTATTGTATTTACCTTTGTCGGTATGACAAAAGTTTTTGCAATAGATGCTCAAGGCAATGACATCACAATAAGTACAAATCCAGAAAGCCCACTGCCATTTAGCCAAGTGACGATTACTTTGACTAGTTACTCCATGGATTTAAATAAAGCGACTATCGAATGGAATAGTAATGGAAACACAGTACTCTCTGGACTAGGTAAAACAAAATACTCTTTTACTACAGGTGGACCAAATACATCGACTGTATTTAATGTAAACATAATCCCCGAAGATCAATCTCAATCAATTACAAAAACTTTTGCTATCCTTCCTTCAGATATAGATATGCTTTGGGAAGCAATGGATTCATACACACCTCCATTTTATAAAGGAAAAGCACTTCCATCAAAAGAGGGGAGGATTAAAATAGTCGCTTATCCAAATACTTCTGGTCTTAGCCAAACAAGTCAAAAAAACATCTCTTATACTTGGAAAAACAATTTTGATACAGTTAAAAGTGCGAGTGGTAGCGGAAAAAGTAAATACATATTTACAAATAGTGATTTAAAAAATCTTGAAAAAATAAGCGTGTCTGCATCAGGCCCTGGTAATTCATATACAGCAGAAGGTAGCGTAAGTATCAATATGGTAAACCCGCAAATAATTTTTTATAAAAAATCTCCACTCGAGGGTGCTCTTTATCAAAAGAGTATTTCAAACGAAGATTATTTACCCGAAGATGAAATTACTTTTTTAGCTGAGCCATATTTTATGTCTTTTAAAAATGGAGAAAGTGGGATCGATTATTCTTGGAAAATAAATGGCGCAAGTGTAGACACACCAAAAAGTCCAAGAGAGCTTACTGTAAGACCATCAGCAAGAGGGGGCTATGCTACTGTGAGCTTTAGTTTAGAAAATACTAAAAAATTATTCCAATCTGTGGCTAACAATATAAAAATAGAATTGTAATATGAAAAAAATATTCGCAACATTATTTATCTTAACAATCTTGGTACCAAATGTGTCTTTTGCAGTCGACGGATTTATTTATAAAGTTAAAGTTACAGCTACAGAAGCCATACTTACAAGTAAGACGTATGAGACACTAAAAGAATGTAAGACTGCCTTAGATACAACCATTGCAAAAGGAACATCGACAATATATGAAAATTGTAAAAGTAATATAGCGACACCACCAAATGATATTGTTTTATATTACTTTTCATACAGTAGTGATGGTATAAAACTTGAACAAGGTGAAGCTGGAAAAGAAACCTGTGAAAAAATAAGAACTTCTGATTATTATAAAAATTTGTCACCGAGCACATCATGCTATACGCCAAGTAAACAAAAAGAACTTGATACAGAAAACACTAAAACAGCAGCCGGTAGAATTCAAAATATTGGTACTCAAGGGTCTCCTCGTGATGATTCATACCATTTACTTGCTCCAATAGGGGATTTTAATGTGGTTGAAAAGAGTAAGGGTATTGGAGATTATTTAAATCAAATCTTTGTAATAGGGATAGGACTTGCAGGAGCACTAGCTGTGGTCATGATAGTGATAAACGGTATTGTGTATATGGGTAATGAATCTGTCTTTGGTAAAACTCAAGCAAAAGAAAGAATACTCATGGCTATCGGTGGACTCATCCTTGCTCTTGGTTCATGGGTAGTATTAAATACATTGAATCCTGATTTAGTCGGAGGGAGTTTAAGTATTCAAAGTGTAGATGTATTAATTTCAGCAGATGATACTTCTACAGGATCTTCAAAAGATCCTAGTCTTTGTTTATCAAAGACTAATCCACCAAATCCAGATACTGCAAATGGTTCGACTATTACATTGAATTCTTCTATGCAGGAATATAAGAAAAACATAGACAGTCTGACTTCTATATCGACAGGTAGAAAATTATTAATGACAGCTCAAACTCACGTTGAAGGATTTTTTCCTGGATCAAAATCATACAGAACAAATAATCCGGGAAACATAGGGAATACAGATGATGGTAAAACAAGGACATTTGGAAGCTTAAAGGAGGGTATAGAAGGACAAGTAAAACAAACTGCCAACGGAATAAACGGAGTTGGAAGTTATAAAATCGGAATCAAATACGACTGCGCACTTGGAGGGGAAGTGTATGATGGATCTTTATATCAATATCTAAGAATTTATTCTACTGGTGCAAGAAAAAGTAATGCTTATGTAAATGCAATCATTGGATATTTTAAAGCAAATGGTAAAAATATAAATGCTAGAACTAAAATGAGTGAAATAAATAACATTAAATAATATGAAAAAAACAATTTTAATTTTAATAGGTATCATTTTATTAGGCGGAGGAATTTATTTGTTTATACAAGCAAAGCAAACTCCACAAGTAAATACAGAGACAGGGGAGACTACAGGTTTTCGTAGTTTCTTTCCTTTTAATGCAAATAAAAATTCTACTACAGATATAGTAGACAATACTGATACAAATACAGAGGAAAATGTAGTCGAAGAAGACAATACTGTCGTAGCAGAAGAAAACAGACTCACACAAATCACAAACTTTGCTGTTTCTGGTGTGACTGTATTTATGGCTGAAAGAGAAATTGAAGAAGAAAAAAGTCCTGTTGTAGAAAATACAGAAACACCAAAAGAAGAAGTCACATTTATTCCAGTAGAAGAAAAAGATCCTAAAAAAACCACACCGACAAAAGTAGAAGAAAAGAAAGAAGTCGTAGTAGAAAAACCAAAGACTGAAATAGTAGAAGCTCTTCGCTACGTAGAAAAATCTACAGGTCATATATATGAATACCATTTAGACAAAAAACTTTCTGGTAAAATATCTAACTCCACAATACCTGGAGTATATGAAGCTCTATTTGGCAATACAAGCCAATCTGTATTGTATAGGTATGTTGACAACCAAAACCAAATCCAAAGCTACCTAGCCACACTAGGAGCTCAAAAAGGGCAATTCCTAGCTCCTGGTATCAGTTCTGCTGTATTGTCTCCAGATAAAGAAAATATTTTTTATGTAAACAAGCTCGGAGAAAGTCTTACAGGTATAAATCTTACAATTAAATCTGGAGCAAGCAAGCAAATCTTTTCTTCTGAATTTACAGAATGGCTTCCTCAATGGGCGACAAAGCAAGCAATATTTATGAACACAAAACCTTCTTGGAATATAAAAGGAAGTCTTTATGCACTCAATGTATCGACTGGTGCGCTTACAAAAGTATTTGGTGGAGTAGAAGGAATGACAACACTTGTAAACAATGAAGGGAATAGAATCCTATACAACAAGACGACAAATAGCGGTCCACTACTAGGAGTATTTTCAAACAATAACTTAACATCTTTAAATGTATATGGTCTACCTGAAAAATGTGTGTGGTCTAAAGATAGTGTAAATATATATTGTGCAGTTCCAAACACTTTGACTACAAATCATTTACCCGATATGTGGTACCAAGGGATTATATCTTTTAGTGATACAGTGATAAAAATAGATTCTAGAAATGGAGAAAGATATACTGTGACAAACACTGAATCGACACAAGCGATAGACGCGATAAATCTACAGCTATCTCAAAAAGAAGACTACCTATTCTTTATAAACAAAAAAGACGGCACCCTCTGGAAATTAGCTTTATAAAAATGAGACAAAAAAAAGAGCACATTGTGCTCTTTTTTAAATTCTTTCGTCTATATATTTTATGACAATTCTTCTGTCTCTTCCTTCTCCTTTTGATTCTGTAGTTATATCTTTTTCTTTTTCTAAATACATATGAATTATTTTTCTCTCAAAGGCAGGCATTGGATCGGCTTCGACACTACTTTTAAAATATCTTGCGCGCTCAGCAAGCATATGAGCTGTAGCCTTTAGGCTTTCCATTCTCTTTCTTTGGTAGCCATTTATGTCTATCATTATTTGAGGGGACACTTCTTCACCGAGCTCTTTATCCATAATCTTTTTAATTATATGATTAAAAGATCTAAGCGCTTCACCATCTCTTCCTATTAAAAACCTTGAGTCGGGGGTGCGAATTGCACACCAAAAAGTACCACCTTCTTCTGTAATTTCACAAGAATCTATTGTAAATGAAGCTTGATTTATCAATTCTTCTATTTTGTTTTTCAATAATTCTTTACTCATATTATTTTACTAAAGCTTTAACTTCTAAGGTCTGCTTAAGACTACGTCTTATATACCACTCTTGTGCAATCGTAGCGATATTGCTCACAATCCAATACAAAGCTACAGCTGCTGATATTTGATAAGCGACAAAACCGATAAACACAGGTAGTACATACTTCATATTCATAGTCATACTTTTTGCTATTTCTTCTTGGAAGTTTTTTTCTTTTGGCGCATTTAGTAATTCCAATTCTTTTTCTTCTTTTGTTTTCTTTGGATACATTAGGTGTGCTTGGAAAAATTGTGTCACACCAGCAAGCACAGCAAATAAAAGTGATTTACTAGTCAAATCAAACATACCTAAAAACATAGAGTTTGCATCTAGTGGGTAGTGAACAAAAGAATATAGTGGCACGTTTCCAAGCGATAGTCCTTTGTAAAAAGCATAGTATAGTCCAAAAATTACTGGGATTTGTATTATTACAAGAAGGCAACCAGAGAAAGGATTTACTCCGTATTCTTTATATAAAGCAAAAGTTTGTTTTGCTTGTTCTTGTTTATCAGGAAAATCTTTTTTAATCTTTTTAAGTTCTGGGTCTAATTTTTTAAGTAAAATTTGACTCTTGATAGATTTTTTAGAAAAAGGAAATAGCGCCAACTTTACAATAAGTGTAAGTAAAATAACAGCAAAACCCACATCACCCATAGTGATAGTGGCCATTAGAAATATCAGTGCATTATATATAGGGTAGTAAAAGAGTTTGTTCCAAATAGCAATCATTGAAACATTGTATCCTAAAAACGAGTTTTTTCAAAGCATTGATTATATTACACAAGTGGGTCTATTCTATTTTTCTGAAAAGGATGACATCTTAAAATTCTTCTAATTCCAAGAAAGACACCTTTTGCACTACCGTATTTATCAATAGCCTCGTATGTATATTCAGAACAAGAGGGGATAAAAACACAATTCTTACCGGAACCAGAAAAAGGGTAGTTTTTTTGGTATTCTTTTATCAGTGAAAGTAGGAATTTTTTCATTATGTCCTTATTTTACTTAGTATTATGTCGATACTCTCATCGATTGCCTTCTTATCCACAGTTGTATCCACACCTTTTTTGTATATAAAAATACCAAAGATAGCTGGAAAATCCTTATTTTTCAAGCTATTATAGCCTTTTCGTCTTAAATAGTTCCTTGTTACAGCCTTTTTTGCGACAGTCTTGGGTGCGACAAATGAAAAATGACCCATATTATCAAGGCTTTTCTTGTATTTAAACATAAAAATAGGGCTATGTATTACAAAACCCTCTTTAAAGATAGTATCAAAGTCTTTCTTATTTATTCTATTTTTTTTAGGAAGCATGACTAAACAGACACAGCTAGTCTTGCTCTTCCTTTTCTGCGTCGAGCTTTAATAACACGCTTACCAGTTGATGTTTTTGCTCTTGTTAAAAACCCGTGAGTTTTTGCTCTTTTTCGATTGTTTGGATTGTATGTTTGAGACATATGTAAGATTAATATATACTATTGTGTACAATAAATCAAGAGGGATGTACACATTGAAGCTTATTTAATTTTCCACAGGTTATCAACAGCTTAATTAAGGTTTTCAATTATAAACAAAAAGGCATTGAGCGTATAATAAAAGTAATGATAAATACAAAAGAAATTTGGAAGAGTTGCCTAGAGGAAATAGAGACAAGTATTTCTGGTGCAAACTTTAATACATGGTTTAAAAATACACACTTAGTAAAAGAAGATCAGGGGACACTTTACATAGGCGTACCAAATGAATTTGTGAAAGATTGGCTAAACAATAAATTTCACAAGCTCATAGTAAAGACACTAATGGGGCACATAGAAGATATACGCTCTGTAGAATATATAATTTCAAAACACGAACCAAAAGAAACACAAGAAACAAAAATGAAAATTCCAAACAAGGAATTGCCTTTAAGTGATCTGTATGTAAACAAAGAAGACAATTTAAATCCAAAGTATAGCTTCTCTTCTTTTGTCGTTGGGCCATTCAATGAGCTTGCTTATGCAGTATGCCAAGCCATAATTGCAAATCCTGGCACATCATACAATCCTTTCTTTGTATATGGAGGTACTGGCCTAGGGAAAACTCATATGATTCAATCGATAGGGAATACAATAAAGACAAAATTTCCAGACAAAAAAATATTTTATGTTAGCCTAGAAAAATTTACTATCGATTATGTAAATTCTCTTCAAAACAAAACTACAAATTCTTTTAAAGAAAAATATAGAAAGTATGATGTATTGATAATGGATGATATTCAATTTATATCAGGAAAAGACAAGACTCAAGAAGAACTTTTTCACCTTTTCAACATAATGCATGAGAACAATAAGCAGATTATCTTTTCTTCTGACAAGCATCCAAACTTTATACATGGATTAGAAGAAAGATTGCAGTCTCGTTTTGCTTCTGGTATGACTGTGCAAATTACAGAACCCGACTATGAATCAAGAATTGCCATCATAAAAGCAAAACTTACAAATAGTAATTGCCTAGTAAGTTCTGATGCATTGTCATACCTCGCAGAATCTCTAGAAGGTAACATAAGAGAACTAGAGGGTAGTTTAAATGCAGTAATATGCCAATCTCAGCTTAAAAACAAAGAGCTTTCTTTAAATGAAATTAAATTATTAATCAAAAATAATTTAAAGCCAAAAAAGAATGTAGCTATAAAAGATATCGTGCGCACAGTAGCAAATTACTATGAAATACAAGAAGAGGATATATACGACAAAACAAGAAGGAAAGAGATTGTGCGAGCAAGACAGGTGATAATGTATATATTGAGAGAAGATTTTAATATCTCTTATCCATTGATAGGACAAAAGTTGGGAGGTAAAGACCACACTACTGTAATTCACTCTCATTTAAAAATAAAAACCAACTTAGAAACAGATCCTTCTCTTGTACAAGAATTAGATAAGATTAGAATTATGTTTAAATAGTTGTGGATAAGTGGTCGAATTATTGTTTTAAAAACCTGTGGATTGTAAAAAAGTTTTGTGGATAAAAACAACATATTTAAAAAGTTATACACATAGTTAGATATTAATCCACAGTTATATACTTTAAAAAAAATAAAAATATACTTACAAAATAAAGGTTTAAAAGTAATCCACATTATACAGTAAGTAATAATAGTAATAAGTATTTATATATAAAGAATAAAACATTAAGAGGATAAGTTATAAAAAAAATAAAATGAAAATAGAATGCCAATTAGAAAAAATAAAAAATGCAGTAATAACTTGTGAAAGAATAACGGGTAAGAATCTTACTCTTCCAGTACTAAGTACAATACTACTAATAGCTAAAGATAAAAGTCTTACTCTTCGAGCTACAAATCTTAGTATTGGTATTGAAATCAAAGTTCCAGCTAAAATTGAAAAAGAAGGAATAGTAGCTATTAGTGGACAAGTGTTATCATCTTTATTTGGTGTAATTGTAAATGATGGAAGTATTACACTAGAGCTTGTAGATAATATAATAAATATAAAAACCAAAAGTAATACGATAAGTATTAAAACAGTCCCACACGAAGATTTCCCTACATTACCTAATGTAGTAGGTGATAAGCTTGAAATACACAGAGATAAGCTTGTAGAGGGTATTAAAGCGGTTTATTATAGTGCTGCAGTGTCTGATATAAAACCAGAAATAGGAAGTGTGTATTTATATAAAGATGAAGAGGATTTAGTTTTTGTGGCCACAGATTCTTTTAGGTTAGCTGAAAAAAGAATTAAAATAAAACAAGATTTAAATTTTGATGGAGTGTTGATACCTTTTAAAAATACTACAGAAATTTTACGAGTACTTGAAAATGGAGATGAAAATATCGATATTATTGTAAATAAAAATCAAATATCTTTCAATTTAGAAAACATATATATCACATCTCGAGTAATAGATGGAGTATTTCCTGATTATAAACAAATAATACCAAAAGAAATGAGTTCTGAAGCTGTTGTTTTAAAACAGGATTTAGTAAATGCAATCAAGGTTTCAAATATTTTCTCAGATAAATTTAATCAAGTTACTTTAAATATTGATCCAAAAGGAAAGACTTTTGATATACACTCTAGAAATAATGATATAGGTGAAAATAAATCTCTTATTATGGGTGCTCTTTCTGGAGAGAAAGTATCAGCAAATTTTAATTATAAATATATTACAGATTCGTTGCAGTCAATATCTACAGATAGTATTTCTCTAAGTCTAAGTGGTAGTAATAAACCAATGATAATACGACCAGTAGGTGATAAAAGCTTTATGTATTTAGTAATGTCGATGAATAGATAAATGGAAGAGAAATACATAAAAGATTCAGGTAGGAATTTTAATCCACTTACTTCTTTTTTAGATAAGTTTAAAAAGATTTTAGGTGAAAGTGTTTTACAAAAAGAAATAATAATAGCTTCTTTAAAAAAAGAAACAGGAAGAAGTGTAGAAAAACAAGATATTAAAATTTCTAAAAATATTGTATACATAAATGCAAGCCCTCTTTTTAAAAACGAAATTCTAATGCGTAAAGAAAAAATACTAATGTATTTAAAAGAAGAAAATTTAAATATTGTTGATATAAAATAAAAACACCACAATAATTATTGTGGTGTTTTTATTTGTGTAAATACTTTTTATTCTAAATCAAGATTGAAAGATTCTTGACCACTATTGTTGTAAATATCATGAGCTATTATAGTTAAAGTATTCCTACTTGCTATGTCTTCTATATTGCTCGGAGTAAAAGAGTAAGTAGTCAATCCATTTTGTAGAGATGTAAGATATGTATTGTTTAAAAATATATCTATTTTCTTGATTGCAAACTTACTTTCTGTTGAAATTTTTAAATTAAGGACACTTTCTTTTTTGTAAGCCATATCTTGAAGTCCGATACTTTTTATTTGTGGTTTATTTTCTTCTGTGTGTATATTATCATACTCAGTTGGTTTACTTGATTGACCGACAACTTTATATTTATGACTATTTTGAGCCCACCAGTTTTGTACAGGAATTTCCCAATTTCTAAAAAGGGGACTACTAGTGTTTCCGGATATCCTTTTTAGGATGTCGTCTCTATCAATCCAGTATAGTATGTTGTGTACATTTGTAATAGAAGTCTCCTTTCTATTTTCTATTGGTGTGTATTCTGTGGCGAGTTTTCCAGATACAGAATCTATTACAAAAGTTTCACCACCTTGCCAATATCCGCGTAATGCTGGAGGAGTTGAATTATCGATTGGATCGGGATTATTAAATTCAGTACTTGGATATTTTTTATTTGCAAAAGTTATAACCTTATTCCACACCGGACCAGCAAGAGCAGCTCCACCTTTTTTCATAGGTATATTGTCATTGTTTCCTGCCCAAGCTCCGACTACTACATTTGTAGTGTATCCTATTGTCCATGCATCCTTATTGTCATTTGTAGTACCTGTTTTTACAGCTGTATTTATTCCTGGGGTTACTAATTGAGAATTTACACCAAATGTCGGAGTACGAGCCACGTTGTCAGATAAAATATCCGATATAATTTTTGTAGTATTTTCTGGTAGTACTCTATATCCTTCGTCTACTTTATTTTCCTCAAGAATATTTCCTTCATTATCTTCTATTTTTAATATACTTCTATATGGATGACGAATCCCTTCTGTAGCAAAAGCTCCATAAGCTGAAACCATTTCTAATAGTTTTGTTTCACCACCTCCGATTACCAAAGATAGTCCATATCTACTCGGATCATTTAGACTTGTAATACCCAAGTCTTGAGCTGTTTTAATAGCATCTTTAATTCCTACTATATAGAGTGTCTTTACAGCAATTATGTTTATGGATTGAGCCAATGCATTTTTAAGTGTCATTGGTCCACGAAAAGTATCGTCATAGTTTTGTGGATGATAGCAAGTTGCAGATCCGTTTATTGGTTTACCAGATGAATCACAAGAAGCATTAAACTCTGTAAACACGTCAAACATCACAGCTTCACTAGTGAAGCCTTTGTTGAAGGCTGTAGCATATACAAAAGGCTTAAAAGCAGAACCAGGCTGACGCAAAGCTGTAGTTACGTTGAAATTTCCATCGATCTCTTTGTCAAAATAATTTCTTGACCCCACCATTGCAAGGATGTCGCCAGTATGTGGATCGATTGCTACTACTGCTGTATTTTTACCATTAAAGTTTTTTTCATTTTCCTTTGCTCTTTCTAATGCGACTTTCTCAGCTTCTATTTGTATATCATAATCAAGAGTAGTCGTGACTTTTAGTCCACCACTTTCGAGTGCATTTGTACCGTATTTTTGTTCAAGTATCTCTTTTACAAAAAATACAAAGTGTGGAGCAGAAATATTTCCTGGTTGGTGAGGCAAGAATAGGACTTCTTCATTCTTTGCTTGCTCATATTCTTCATCGGTAATAAATTTTAAAATTTGCATTCTCCTCAAAACTAAATTTTTTCTTTCATCGAGCTTATCTTTATTTTTTCCATAAGGAGAATAATATGTAGGGAGGTTTGGAATTGCGGCCATGTATGCAGATTCTGCAATAGTAAGATCTGCAGGATTTTTACCGAAAAACATTCGAGATGCTTCTTTTATTCCATACACAGTTCCTCCATATGGAGCTTCGTTTAAATATAGAGCTAGGATTTCTTGCTTACTAGCAACCTTCTCAAGTTTTATTGCGAGTATCCATTCTTTTATTTTTCTTGTGAGTGTTTTTTCTTGAGTAAGAAGAGTGTTTTTTATCAATTGTTGTGTGATAGTAGATCCACCACCGGCTACTTTTTTCCCAGTCAGATTTGCAAAAAGTGCACGAAGAGTAGATTTTATTCTCACTCCTTTGTGTGTATAAAATTCAGAATCTTCTATGGCGACCACAGCATTTTTAATATTTGTACCCATTTCCTCATCAGCTATGACTGTACGTTTTATATCTTGGTGTACATCATATAAAAGATGTTCCCCAGTTCTGTCGTATATTTTTGTAGAGCTTGCAATTTTACGCTCATCAAAAAGCTTGAAATCAGGTAGTTTTAATGTACTTATATATATAATGACGACACCTCCTATAATAATAAAAATAGCACTAAAAAACATAATCAAAACCTTTATTTGTTTTTTTAATCTTCTTGTAATCATATTTTAATAATATCACAATACACCAAATTACTGATATGGGAAATAGTTTTAAAATATGATAAAGTTATAAATATGAAAAACATAGACACAGATATACAAAAAATCGATGAAATAATGACACGAGGCGTAGAGGAAATATTTATAAAAGAAGATTTGAAAAAGAAACTTCTGTCAGGTAAAAAACTTAGAATAAAGCTAGGTATCGATCCCACTAGTCCTTTTATTCATCTTGGACGAGCTGTAGTTCTCAGAAAGCTGAAAGCATTTCAAGACTTAGGGCACCATATAATTTTGATTATTGGTGACTATACAGCAAAGATTGGTGATCCTTCAGACAAGCTAGAAAAGCGTCCAATGCTTTCTGATAAAGAAATAAAAAATAATTTAAAGAAATATTTAGATCAAATTAGTCTTGTTTTAAATATGAAAAAAGTTGAAGTTCGATACAATTCAGAATGGCTAAAGAAAATAAACTTTTTTCAAATAGGAGAATTGCTCGAATGCTTTACAGTGCAGCAAATGACAAAGAGAAGAAATTTTAAAGAAAGACTAGATAAGGGGCAAGATATTTTTATGATTGAATTTTTATATCCTGCACTACAGGGATATGATAGTGTGATTGTAAAAGCTGATGTAGAGCTTGGAGGTTTTGATCAATTATTCAATCTGATGGCAGGGCGTACAGTTCAAAAAAAATACGGACAAGAAGAACAAAATGTAATGACAATACAAATGCTTGATGGGACAGATGGAAGAAAAATGTCGTCTTCTTGGGGTAATATCATATCGGTAATCGATACACCAAATGAGATGTTTGGAAAAGTAATGTCTTTAAAAGATGAATTAATTATAAAATATTTCTTACTTGCTACCGATACAGAGACTGACCAGATTAAAGAATATGAAAAGAGTATTAAAAAAGGTGAGAATCCAATTATATATAAAAAAATTCTTGCTGAAGAAATCACGACGCTATATCACGACAGAGAGAAAGCTCAAAAAGCAAAAGATTTTTGGGAAAATACTTTTTCGAAAAAAGAAATACCCGATGATGTACAAGAATTTAAAATGGGCAAAGATTTGTTTGTAGATATTTTACTAAAAGCAGAAATCATTTCTTCAAAAGGTGAATTTAGAAGGCTTGCAGATAGTGGTGCCATAAGTAATATGGAGACTGGAGAAAAAATAGAAGATATCCAAACAAGGGTAGAGAAGGGGACATATCGTATTGGTAAAAAAAGATTTATAAAAATAGTATAAATAAAAAACACTCGATATATCGAGTGTTTTTTATTTTGATACCTAGTTGTCGTCGTCGCTGTAATCCATATCAGATGAAAAGTCATCGTCGTCACTATCACTATCAAAGTCTTCTGAGTCATCCCCAGATTCAAATTCGTCATCGTTGTCGAATTCTTCTTCTTTATCGAAATCTTCGTCGTAGCTCATGTTTTGTAAAATATTTTAAAAAATTAAACGACCCTAATTAATGCTCTATTTTTATCAAAAATCTGGATCTTTAGCAAGAGGATAAAATTGTGGATAACTACGATAATTTTTCACTCGCTATACAAGTAATACCTATAGCTACAGCATCGAGTTCATCATCGGATTTTGTTTCTTTTTTCATAAATACAAGTTTTGGTACCATGTCCATTACCATTCCTTTGTCAGCTTTTCCGTATCCTGTGACTGCAGATTTAATTTGTAGCGGTGTGTATTCAAATACATTTATTTTATTTTTCTTGCATATATATATGATTACCCCACGAGCTTCAGATACCCCCATTGCAGTTTTTTGATTATTTTCAAAAAAAAGTTTTTCTATCGCCATGTTTTCCGGCTTGTATTTTTTAATGATTTTTTCTAGGTGTTCTCCGATGAGTAGTAATCTTTCTTGAAAGGGTATTTTTGCAGAAGTCTTAAAACATTCCGAATACATGACTGTCTCTTTTTTATCTCCAGGATTTTTTTCGAGTATAGCAATACCCACTCGCTCATACCCAGGATCGATACTAATTATTTTCATATGTGTATCCTAGGTGCTCGTAAGCTTTTTTTGTAGCTGTTCTACCTCGAGTCGTACGCTCGAGAAGTCCAAGCTGGATTAGGTAGGGCTCTACTACTTCTTCTATGGTGGATTCTTCTTCGCTTGTAGCTGCTGCTATGGTTTTTAGTCCTACTGGACCACCTGAGAATTTATCGATTATGGTATCGAGAGTCTTCCTATCATTTGCTGTAAGTCCGAGCTCGTCTACTTCAAGTAAGGCGAGCGCTTTTTTTACAGAATTTATATCGAGTGGACTTTTGTGTACTTGAGCATAGTCTCTACATCTTTTGAGGAAATAGTTTGCAGTACGTGGAGTAAATCGTGCGCGTTTTGAGATTTCTTTCAATGCATTTTCTTCTACTTCTACACCAAGTATTTCTGCAGAGCGTTTTAGTATTTTTTCTATTTCTTCTTGATTGTAAAATTCTAAACGAAATACTCCACCAGAAAATCTTGAGCGAAGAGGAGAGGATAGTAATGCAATACGAGTAGTTGCTGCTATTAATGTAAATTGTGGAAGCTCTAATTGTATTGTTCGTGCTGATGGACCTTTTCCGATTATGATATCGAGCACACCAGACTCCATTGCAGGGTAAAGTATTTCTTCTACCATTTTATTTAGTCGATGTATTTCGTCGATGAATACAATATCTCCATGTGAAAGATTGGTAAGGATTGATGCAAGGTCGCCCACTTTTTCAATTGCAGGACCTGACGTTACTTTCATTTGTCTTTTTGTTTCTTTTGCGATGAGGTGAGCGAGTGTAGTCTTTCCTAGTCCTGGTGGACCATAAAAAAGAATATGTTCTGGTGGATGATTGCGTCCTTCGGCTGCAGTTAAAAGAATTCTTAGATTTTCTTTTATATTTTCTTGTCCAATATATTCATCCCAAAGACTTGGTCGCAAAGTGTAGTCCAAATAGCCTTCATCTTTTGGAATTTCTATATCTGAATCGGCATTTTTATTTGTATCTTTTTTACTTGACATAAAAGTTTAAGTATGCTATACTTCTTAAGTTGATATATATCGGGTCTTTGTACACATATTATATCACTTAAGTACACAAAAAACATAAAATAAGAAATGTAAGAATTAAAGATGTGTTTCGTCTTTAATTATAGTTTTAGAAGACACTAATCTCTAAGCAATCGGCCCCCGGCTCTATGTATATGAGTAGGACATTCTGGTTTTTATTTATAATTACTGGGGTTATCCTGTAAGTATGCATTACTTTCATCGCTTTCGCTTTAAAAGGATTGTTTAGAGATTAGTGTTTTTTATTTTCTCCTACTTAGGAGCTCAACTCCTAAGTAAAAAAAGAAGACTCAAAACGAGTCTTCTTTTTTTTTTGTTTATGACAGAGGAGAGAGTATTAATCTTCGTAAAAGTCTACGACACTTTGTACTTCAGAAAAAGAAGTCACTCCATTTAGCATTTTTACTACACCGTCTTCTTTCATATTTAGTATTCCTTGATCGGCAGAGATTTTTTTAATTTCACGCTCACTTGGATTTTGAGGAATTATTTTTTCAATTGTTTCATCATTTGCTATTGCTTCAAATAGACCAATTCTTCCTTTATATCCTGTATTGTTACACTCCTTACACCCTACTGCTTTATATATTTTTATCACACCATCTTTTTTGTCTGTATACCCATGTAAATCTTTTTTGTGCTCTTTTGCTTCGAGAATTATTTTTTCAATAATACTTATTTTTTGTGTATCCATTTCATCTTCTGTCATACAATCTTTACAAAGTTTTCTCACCAATCTTTGAGCGATAGAAAGTGAAAGGGCCGACACAAGTATTTTTGGATTTACATCAAGGTCGATAAGTCTTGGTATTACACCCGCCGCATTATTTGTATGAAGTGTAGAAAAAACCAGGTGTCCAGTAAGAGCTGACTCTACGGCAATTTTTGCAGTTTCACTATCACGGATTTCTCCCACCATTATCACATCGGGGTCTTGGCGAAGAGCAGAACGCAGTCCATCTAAAAATGTATATCCTTTTTCTGGTTCTGTCTGCGTTTGGGTTATGCCTGGAAGGTGATATTCTATTGGGTCTTCTATTGTGATTATTTTTATTTCACTTGAATAAATTTTTTGTAAAAAAGAATATAATGTAGTCGTCTTACCACTACCCGTCGGACCAGTCAAAAGAATAAGACCATTTGGTTTTTTAATCTCACGCATAAATATCTCATACAATTTTGGCTCTATTCCCATATTTTCCAATTCTACCCTTATAGACTTTGGATTTAATATACGCATCACCATAGATTCTCCATAAGCTCCAGGAATAAGGGATACACGCATACTGATTTCATCTTTGTTCATAAAAATACTAAAACGTCCATCTTGAGCTGTAGAATGAGATGTGATTTTTAGTCCTGCCAACAGTTTTATTCTTGAATTTAAAAATTTGTGAATGTCGTGAGAAATGGTTGTGACTTCTTGGAGTACACCATCAAGACGATATCGTAGTCTTACTTCATCTTCTTCTGGTTCAAAGTGTACATCTGATGCATCTATCGATATTGCACCAGCTAGTATGATTTCTAGTATATGAGAAGTTGTATGAATTTTTTCTTTTTTTGTTTCTTCTATTTCTTTTACAATGTCGGCAAAACTTTTTAGTTTTTCTCCAAGTGCAAGTAGTGTGTCTCCAGAAATATCGATACTTCCTGATTTTGATTCTGAGGCATAAGAAATTTCAGAATATCTTTCCCATGCTTTTTCAAGCGAAGAAAGTGATGCCATATAAAAGTGTGGTATATATCCACGACTATTTAAATAGCCTGAAATTTTTTCAAGATGTTCGAGCTGAGGGGAGCGTATCGCTACATGAAGATTTTTACCTACGATTTTAAAGGGCGCAATACTTTCTTTTTTTGCGTCTTCTTCTTTTACTACACGCAAGGCATCGTTTTCTATTGTCTGTGAAGATAGATCAATAGAAGGAATATTGTATTTTGTTCGAGCCAAAAGTTCTACTAATTCTTCTTCTTCGGCTTTTCTTGTCTCAGAAAGTTCTTTATTGCTTTTTTCATCGTCAAATATGATAGACATAATGTCCTTATTATATCGTATTATTAGATAAAACCTACCCTTGACAATTATAAAGAAGTATGATAAGATGTTAAAAAACGTACAAAAATATATGAAAAAAATACTAACAATTATGTTATTGATCCACAGTGGATTAGTATCATTTGCACAACAGGGTTCTCCTTGTTTGGCTAAAAAAACTGACAGAACAAAGGAAGAATTGATCACTGAATTATTTAAGACAGAAAATAAAGCTCTCTTAAAAGAGTATAAAATAAATGTTAACCAAATGCTGATCAATTTAGGAGATGCACCTCTTAAGGGAGACGAAGACCTAAAGAGTGTTATAAGGTGGTCTGAAATTTTTACAAAAGCAGACCTTGAAAGCATTCAGGTTTATAGTATTTCCAACGGATTTAAAAGATCTAATGGAAGTATTGCCTATAAACCAAATGATCCACTCAAGGATGGATACTTGTATCTTGGTTACAAGAATGTTGTATATGCCGCTTTAAATTGCGGAAATCCAGCTTTAATTCTTGCTGAAAGGAGGAATATAGTTATTCCTGAACCAAAGATTGAATCTAAGCCTGAACCAAAGATTGAACCTGTAAAAGTTGATACAGTTGTAAATAATTATTATGTAATAAATAATTATTACGGTTCTTCTAATAACAATGAAAGAGTATTGACTGCACAAGATGCAATCGTTACTTATCAAAGTTATCAACCAGCACCTGTTTATTATCAGCAACAGCCAATGTATGTTCAACAACCTTCTTTTGGTTGGGGTGGATACGTGAATGTTAGTTTTAATAATCAACAACCACAAATCCAACAACAAGCACCACCGCAGTATTGCAGTCCTTATAGACCTG
>CAZCDN010000001.1:22907-27785 GCA_964497725.1 uncultured Candidatus Saccharibacteria bacterium
ACTACTGTAATATCGATAGTTTTCGTGCAAGTAGTAAATCTATAGACAAAGGAGACAGAGTCACTTTCTATTGGGATACTACAGATTGTACATATGTCACACTCACAAGCATTAGTGGAAGTTTGAATCCTGATGATTCAAAAAATACATATCCCGATTATTCTAGAAATTACTGTCTAAGTGCATATGGAAACAATGGCGGAAGAGACGAAGAATGTATTTACATAGATGTAGATGACAGAATTGTAGATAATAATCAAAATCTTGAAGTAGAGACAAATAATGCTACAAATGTAAACACTACATACGCTACAATCAATGGATATCTTGATCCAGATGGTAGCTATGCTACACGATGGTTTCGATATGGGACAAGTTCTAGTTATCTAAACAAAACTACTTCTCGTGTAAACCAAGGATACGGTGCGTCAAATTTCTCAGCGTATTTATCAAATCTTTCCCCAAATACTACTTACTATTTCCAAGCTGTCGGTGAAAATTCTGATGGTGATATAGAATATGGAAGAGTATTAAATTTTAACACAAATGCCAATGTTGTTATAAACAATCTGAGCGCAGTCACGACTCTTGCTACTGGAGTAACTACAAATTCTGCAGTATTAAATGGTCTAGTATTAAATACAGAGAGTATTCAAACAAATGCTCACTTCGAATACGGTACAACTACAGGATTAGGAAATAGTACAGTTGTAAAAAATATTGGTAGTGGTTCAGCAATCAATGCTTTTGATGTCATATCAGGATTGTCTTCAAACACAACTTATTATTATAGAATCATAGGTCAAAATGGAAATGGTACTGCATATGGAGAAATAAAATTCTTTAGAACTTTGTCAGCAGGTGTGACACCTCCAGTAAATCCAGGGACACCAAAGACTACACTCGAAGCACTTGCATCAATAGATATATCAAATAAATACGAAATTGTAAGAGAAAATGATATTATCGATTACACTATTACTTACAAAAATACAGGAAAAACTAAATTAAGAAATTCAGTACTCCAAGTATTTGTTCCTGAACATGTAAATTATACAAATTCTTCTCGTGGAAATTATAATCCAAACAGTAGAGAGCTTGTAGTTTACCTAGAAGACTTAAATCCAAATGATAGTGGAGTAGTGTATATGCAAGGACAAGTATTTAACTTACCTAGCAATGTTTCTCAAATAGTAACTACAGCAATGCTTGTATATACAAATGAGAAAAATGCACAAGAAAATGTAATGGACACTGTATTAAATAGAGTAGTAGTAAATACAGTAAATCCAAATCTTGCTTCAGCTGCATTCTTTGCATGGCTCGGAAGTCTTAGTCTTTGCTTCTGGCTATTCTTAATCATACTTATCCTTCTTGCAATTTTGTTTTCAAGATTGTATCGAAGAAGTAGTGTGGTAAACAAGCACTACAATGCACCAGTAACAAATAGAAATAATTATGAAAAGTATAATGGCAGTCACTATGACGACGGAGATCCGTATTCAAACCTACCAAAATAATTATTTTCAATAAAAAAATCCCCTCATATGAGGGGATTTTTTTATGGTACAATTGGTATATGACAAAGACTAAAAAGCAAAGACTTATACTACTAGATGCTCATGCGATAATTCATAGAGCGTATCATGCACTTCCAGATTTTGCTAACTCAAAAGGTGAGCCTACAGGAGCGCTTTATGGAGTGTCGACTATGCTCATGAAGATTATTTCCGAGTTCAATCCCGATTATATAGTGTCGTGCTATGACCTTCCAAAGAAGACATTTCGCCACGAAGTATATGATGGATATAAAGGAGGGCGCGCAAAGACCGATGATGCACTCATTGCACAATTAAAAAGTTCTCGAGATATATTTAAAGCTTTTTCTATTCCAATGTATGATTCACCCGGATTTGAGGCCGACGATGTACTCGGTACAATAGTAGAATACTTTAAAGGGAATAAAGACATAGAAATAATTATTGCATCAGGTGATATGGATACCTTGCAATTGGTTTGCGACAATGTAAAAGTATATACATTGAAAAAGGGAATAAATGATACTATTTTATACGATGAAAAAGCAGTAAAAGCACGCTTTGATTTTGCACCAAGCCAGCTTCCTGATTACAAGGGTCTTCGTGGAGATCCATCTGACAACATCATAGGAATAAAAGGTATAGGTGAAAAAACAGCAACAGAAATAATAAAGAATTTTAAAAGTATTGAAGGCTTGTATAAAGTATTGTCGAAGAAAAATGGAGAAGAAAAATGCAAAGAATTAGGTTTTACCGATAGAATAATAAAACTTTTGAAAGACAATGAAGACGAGGCAATCTTTTCAAAGACACTAGCTGAGATAAGGAAAGATGCACCAATCGATTTTTCTTTACCAAAGAAGACTTGGAAAGAAAGTCTTGATCAGGAAAAAGTTTTTGAATTATTTAAGACACTAGAATTTAAAAGCTTGCGTACGCGTTTTGAAAATATTTTCAATATTGAAAATACACAAGAAGAAATAAAAAAAGAAGACAAAAGTAAAGACGAAGAAAATTTTGATGAAGAAAAAATCACTCAAGCAAAAATTGCTCTATGGCTTTTGAATTCAGATGAGACCAACCCAAGCTTTGAAGATGTGTGCATATATAAAAATGCAAAAGATTTCAATGATGCATATGATAAATTGATGAAAGATATAAAAGACAATAATCTTTCTTATGTATTCAATGAAATAGAAATGCCAATCGTACCAGTGATCAAGAAAATGGAAGATCATGGCGTGCTTATCGATGTCCCATATTTAAAAAAGCTATCAAAAGATTATCACAAGAGCCTAGATATACACGAAAAAAAGATTTGGGAATTGGCGGGTAGAGAATTTAATATAAATTCACCAAAGCAATTGGGTGAGATTCTTTTTGATGAAATGAAAATAAGCGACATTAAAGTCGATGGAGTAAAAGTGCGAATGAAAAAAACCGCAGGTGGTGCACGCTCTACTCGTGAAAGCGAGCTTGAAAAACTAAAAGATTTACATCCTATCATCGATGAGATTTTTAAATATAGAGAACTTCAAAAATTGCTTTCTACTTATATAGATACACTTCCAAATTTAGTAAAAGAAGATGGTAGAATTCATGCCGAATTTATCCAAACGGGTGCAAGTACTGGAAGATTTTCATCTTTAAATCCAAATATGCAAAATATTCCTATAAAAAGTGAATTAGGAAAAAATATCCGCAATTCTTTTATTGCACAAGAGGGCTACGTGCTCGCATCTTTCGACTATTCACAAATCGAGCTTCGAATTGCAGCATTACTTTCTCAAGATGAATATTTTATTAAAGTTTTTAAAGAGGGAAAAGACATTCATTCTGCTGTCGCAATGCGCGTGTTTAATGTAGAAGAAAAAGATGTGAGTAGTGAAATGCGAAGAAAAGCAAAAGTGATAAACTTTGGAATTTTGTATGGTATGGGTGTGAGTGCTCTTCGTCAAAACTTGGGAGGGGATAGAAAAGATGCGCAGATTTTTTACGACAATTATTTTGCTCAGTTTCCAACTATTGCGGCATATCTTGAAAGCGTAAAAGAATTTGCTCGGAAGACCGGATACACAGAGACGCTCTTTGGACGCAAGAGATACTTTCCAGGTATAAAGTCCCATATTTCTTTTATAAAAGCGATGGCGGAGCGTATGGCTATCAATGCTCCTATTCAGGGCACAGCGACTGCAGATATTATAAAAATAGGAATGAAAAATGCAGATACCGATCTTGATAAAGCTGGACTTTTAAATGATGTAAACCTGGTCATGCAGGTTCATGATGAGCTTGTATATGAAGTAAAAAAAGAGGTTTTACCAAAAGCTATAGAGGTAATAGAAAATGCAATGAAAAATGCTATACCAAAAGACTTTCTAAAAGGATTGGAGTCAGTACCACTTGCTGTATCGTATGGACACGGTAAAAATTTTGGTGAATTGAAGTAATTCTAAAATATGCTATCATTTTAATATGACAAGACAAAAGCTTTCAAAAGAAGAAAAAAGAGAGATGTATAAAAAAAGGAAGGTACATATAATACTTTCCCAATCATATTCAGTGTACCTTTTTGCAGTCATTGTCGCTGTAGTTCTGGATGTCATATATCCTATATCTTTTGGTAATAAATTTTTTGTATATGTTGGATTTGTTTTTATGCTTTTAGGCACACTGCTTGCATACTGGGCGCAAAGTTCAAGTTCAAAATCTAAAAAGGAAATGATGGAAAAAAAATGCCCTCGCAATTTTGCAAGCGGTCCATATAAATTTTCAAGAAGGCCTACACAGCTTGGTCTTACTCTCGCCACACTCGGATTTGGGCTTATTAGTGAATCATTTTTTGTGGTGATGGCTGTAATCTTTTCATATTTTATTACTCGCTTTGTATTTTTGCGCTATCAAGAAAAAATATTGATGGAAATATATGGTGACGCATATTGTGATTATAAAGAAAAAGTAAACAATATCGTATGATATACATAGTCTACGGAAACGATATTACAGAAAAAAATAATTGTATCAAGAAATATACAAAGGGTCTACCTGTCGTTCGTATGCAGTCTATGCAAGTATCTCTTGAATTGCTCGCAAATTATGCTGAGCAAAATTCTTTATTTCAAGAAGAGATAAGTGTGATTTTAGAAAATCCTATTTCAGAATCAAATGTAGTTTTCGATAAAGAGCTTTTGGAAAAATTAAAAAATTCCCCGACGATTTTTATTTTCGCCGAAGATTCTTTGCTTGCTGAAGAGTTGAAAAAATATAAAAAGTTTACCGAAGAAATTGAAAAATTTGAAATTAAAAATGATACTCAAGTAAATAAAGAAAATCCTTTTGC
>CAZCDN010000002.1:0-1188 GCA_964497725.1 uncultured Candidatus Saccharibacteria bacterium
GCTAGACCTTTTCTAGATCCATGAGTAGTCACGAAATATTCAAGTGGTGATAGTCCTTCTATATATGAAGGAATAATTGGGAAGTCCAATGTTTGACCTGAAGTGTTTACAATCAAACCTTTCATACCACACATTTGAACCAACGATCCCATGTTTCCACGAGCACCAGAGAATACCAAGTCATAAGTACTTCCATTTTTATCAAGTGTACTCAATATGTGTCCTTCGATATCTTTTTTAGCATGTTCCCATATCTCTATTGTCTTTTGATATTTTTCTTCTTCAGATAAAAGACCCTCACTCCATTGATCAATCAAAGTCTCTTCTTCACTTCTTGCTTTTGCAACAATATCTGTTTTTTCTTCTGGTACACGCACATTGTCGATACCCCAAGTCACTCCAGCATAAGTAGCATATTTGTATCCAAAGTCTTTAATTTTATCAAGAACCTTTGGAGTAGCATCTACACCATAATGCATTATGATTTCATCTACAAGAGATATCATTCTTTTAATTGTGATTTCTTCATTTAAATATTCGAAGTCATCAGGCAATATACTATTAAAAAATAGTCTTCCTACCGTAGTTTCAAAAGGTTTATTTTCAAACTTTTCATATTTCTTTTTATCACCACCCAATACTTTTATTTTTGCACGGAATGTAATTGCTCCAAAATCAAAAGCTGTGATTGCGTGATTTGAACTTGAGAAAATCATACCTTCTCCTTTTTCCCCATCTACTGATTTTGTCATCCAATAACAACCAAGAACGATATCCATCTTTGGAGTCACGATAGGTGCACCATCTTGAGGTTTCAATAAGTTTTTATTTGAAGCCATAAATTCTTTTGCTTCAGCTTGAGCTTCTTCACCAAGTGGGACGTGAACAGCCATTTGGTCACCATCGAAGTCGGCGTTGAAACCAGAACATACCAATGGATGAACTTGGATTGCATTACCTTCAATCAATATAGGATTAAAAGCTTGAATACCCAATCTGTGCAAAGTCGGAGCACGGTTTAGAAGTACATATTTTCCTTTGATTACTTCTTCAAGAATTGCCCACACCTCAGATACACCTTCTTCAATCAATCTATTTGCTCCTCTTATGTTAAAAGCGAGTTCTGTGGATAATATTTTTGAAATTATAAACGGTCGGAAAAGTTCGAGAGCCATGTGTTTTGGAAGA
>CAZCDN010000002.1:1198-5763 GCA_964497725.1 uncultured Candidatus Saccharibacteria bacterium
ACATTGATTTAATTTCAATTGTGGACCAACTACGATTACAGAACGTCCAGAATAGTCAACACGCTTACCCAAAAGATTTTGACGGAATAGTCCTTGTTTTGACTTAAGGTTATCTGACAAAGATTTAAGAGCTCTTTTTTGAGATTGAGATACAGCTTGAGAATCATTTTGTTTTGCAATAGAATTATCTATCAAAGCATCTACTGCTTCTTGAAGAATTCTTTTTTCATTTCTCAAAATTACGTCAGGTGCACCGATTTCTTTCAATTTTTTTAGACGATTATTTCTATTTATTACTCTTCTGTATAGATCATTGATATCACTTGTAGCATGTCTTCCACCGTCAAGAGCAACCATCGGTCGCAATGCTGGTGGGATTACAGGTATTACAGATAAAAACATCCACTCAGGTCGAATTTTTGATCTTAGCATTGAGCGTATTAGAGAAAGTCTTTTTTCTAATTTTTCTTTTTCTACAGCGCTTGCTTTTGGAATCATTTCTTCAGTATTCTTTTTCAAATCTTCAAGATTAAGATTTTTGAATATATTGAAAATGGCTTCAGCACCAATACTTGCCTCGAAACAACTTCCGTATTTAAGACTATAGTGATGGTAAGATATTTCATTTAAAACTTTACCTAATGCAATTTCATTTATTTCTTTTTTTGTAGTTAGTAGAAGCTCTTTCAATTTATCTTTATCTTCTTCATTTCCTGCACTTTTGATTTTTGATTTAAATTCACTTTCTAGATTTTTGATAACGATATCTTTTTCTTCTTGATGAACTTTGTTTATGATATAGCCAGCAAAATAAATTACTTTTTCTAAATCAGTAACTGTGATACCCAAAAGAATAGACATTCTACTTGGTACACCACGTAAAAACCAAATGTGAGCTACTGGTGTAGCAAGCTCGATGTGACCCATTCTGTCACGACGAACTACTGATCGAGTTACTTCAACTCCACATTTTTCACATACGATATCTTTATATCTTATACGTCTATATTTTCCACAATAACATTCATAATCTTTTTCTGGACCAAAAATTCTTTCGTCGAAAAGACCACTTCTTTCAGAGCGACCAGTTCTATAGTTTATAGTTTCCGGTTTTGTAACCTCACCATATGACCAATCTAAAATATTTTCGGGTGAAGCAAGGTTTAGATGTATGCTATTAAAATCTGTTGTATCAATTGTTTTCATAGTTTTTAGAAATTATTTTTTAATTTTTTCTTTTACGAGTTCGACATTAAGGGCAAGTCCTCTTAAGTAATTTAGAAGAACTTTAAATGAAGCTGGTGTATTTGGTTCACCAATTTTCTCGCCTTTAATAATCGCATCGAATGTAGCGGATCGACCCATAATATCGTCAGATTTTATTGTAAGCATTTCGCGTAGTGTATGAGCAGCACCATGACCTTCGAGTGCCCAGACCTCCATTTCTCCAAATCTTTGTCCTCCACCTTGAGCTTTACCACCCAAAGGTTGCTGTGTAATAAGAGAGTACGGTCCAATAGAACGCATGTGCAGCTTGTCTTCCACCATGTGGTGAAGTTTTAGCATATACATATATCCTACAGCTATGTCTTGATCAAAAGCATCTCCTGTACGTCCATCAAATAGAGTCATCTTTCCATTTTCTGATAATCCAGCTTTTACTAATTCAGTTTTAATTTCATCTACTGAAGCTGAAGAAAATGGCGGTACTATAGCTTGATAATTTAATGCATTAGCAGCATAACCCAAATGCATTTCCAAGATTTGACCCAAGTTCATACGACTTGGCACACCGAGTGGAGTAAGAATTATATCTACTGGAGTTCCGTCAGCCATGTATGGCATTTCTTCGATTGGTAATATTGTAGAAATTACACCCTTGTTTCCGTGACGTCCAGCCAGCTTGTCTCCTACTGATATATTTCTCAATTGTGCTATTTCTATTACAACTCTTTTGATTATTCCAGATTCTAGATTGTGACCTTGGTCTCGAGAAAAGATTTTTACACCCACAATGCGTCCACGTTTTCCGTGTTCGAGCCTTAGAGATGTGTCTTTTACATCGCGAGCCTTATCAGCAAAAATAGAACGGAGTAGTCTTTCTTCTGGAGTAAGTTCTGTCTCACCTTTTGGTGTAATTTTTCCAACCAATATATCGTTTTCTTGAACCTCAGCTCCGACACGAATGATTCCATCTTCATCAAGATCTTTCAGTCGTATTTCACCCACGTTTGGAATATCGCGTGTAGTAATTTCAGGTCCTAGTTTTGTATCACGTACATTACATACGAATTCTGTTATATAAATACTTGTAAACTTACTATTTCTTACGAGACGCTCTGAAAGAATAATCGCATCTTCGTAGTTTGAACCTGCCCAAGACATAAATGCAATAAGTGCATTTTGACCCAAAGCAATTTGTCCTTGATCTGTAGTACTTGCGTCAGCAAGAACTGCTCCTTTTTTCACCTTATCTCCCACAGAGACACTTGGTCTTTGGTGAAATACTGAGAAGTTGTTTGTTCTTGAAAAGTTTGCAAGTGGGTATACGTGTTCTTTTCCTTTATCATCTTTTACATTTATCTTTTTTCCATCTACATAAGAAATAGTACCGGAAACTTCAGAAATAATTAATCTTCCAGAATCGCGAGATGCTAATTCTTCCATACCAGTAGCTACAAGCGGTGCTTCAGGAATGATACAAGGCACAGCTTGCTTTTGCATGTTACTTCCCATGAGGGCTCTGTTTGCATCATCATGTTCTAGGAATGGAATCATAGAAGTAGCAACTGAGAAAGCTTGGTTTGTAGCCACATCAATAAAGTCTACTTCATCTCTTGCTATAAATCCTGGCTTTGTTTTTACACGAGCTTCTACTCTTTCTTTCAAGATATTTCCATTTTCATCATAAGCCACACTTGCATGAGCGATATTGTATTTCTCTTCTTCAAGCGCATTTAAGTAAACTACTTCACTAGTAATTTTACCTTTCTTTACTTTTACATAAGGAGTCTCAATTATTCCAAATTCATTTATTTTTGCATAAGTAGCCAAGTGAAGAATAAGACCGATGTTTGGACCTTCAGGAGTGTGTATTGGACATACACGACCATAGTGAGATGGGTGCACGTCACGTACTTCAAAACCTGCACGCTCACGAGTAAGACCACCTGGACCAAGAGCAGAAAGAATACGCAAGTGCTCTACTTCAGCCATTACGTTTTCTTGACTCATAAATTGAGACAATTGGTTTGCTGTGAAAAATTCTTTGATACGAGCTTGGAGTGGACGCTGATTTATTATTTGTATCGGCATTGTAGTAGCTACATCTATAGTAGACATTCTGTCTTGTATATTTCTCTTTATTTGAGCCATACCCATTCTTACTTTTTGCTGTAGCATTTCTCCTACATAACGTACACGTCTTTGACCCAAGTGATCGATATCATCTGCTTTTGCATTTATGTCGGCATTTAATTCTACAATGTGAGAAATAATAGCGACTACGTCATCAGCTGAAAGAATACGACGAGCCATTTCTTTTTCGTCCATACTTTTATCAAATCTTTTATTGAATCTAAATCTTCCTACTGGAGAAAGATCATATCTTTCTGCACTCAAAAGAGCGTTCATAAATTCTTTTGCATTTTCTGGTGTAGCAAGGTCTCCATCACGAAGTCTCTTATATATTTCTATATATGAATCTTGAAGATTTTTCGCTGGATCTTTTTCTAAAGATATTTCTACAGTTTTCAATACTTCTTCATTTTTACCAAATGCTTTTTTGATTTCTTCATTAGTACTTAGTCCCAACACACGAAGAAGAGACATAATACTAAATTTACGTTTTTTATCTATACGTGCATAAATCGCTCCGTCAGAATCAGATTCTATTTCAATCCATACTCCACGAGCTGGAATTATTTTTGCACCAAAATATCTTTTTCCTTTTGATTCTTGGTCTGTAAAAAATACACCGAAGCTTCTTGTAAGCTGAGGTACTATCACACGCTCTACACCATTCATTATAAATGTGCCGTGTTTTGTCATAAGTGGAAAATCCGACATAAAGATTTCTTGTTCTTTTGTCGTACCAATACTTTTATTTAAAAGTTTTACTCTTACTTTCAACTGACCGTCGTAAGTAAGTTTATTTATTTTTGTATACTCTTCTGTGAATTTTGGTTCACCGATAGAAAAAGAAGAAAATTCTAATTGAAATTTTTTCTCTGAGTAATCATTTATAGGTGAAAATTCTTTGAAAACTTCTTTTATACCTTCTTCTACCAACCAATTAAAAGACAATAATTGATTTTCGATTAGATTTGGAAATTCGACCAACGGTTTTTTATACCGAGAAAAATACTTTTTCTCACGTGTGTTTTTTTTGCTCATATAAAATGAAAATAAACGATCAAAAGGAAGTCGTTTAGTTTTTTTGTATTTTAATTAGCTGATAATTAATTTGGTGTTTCCACCTTTATATAGTTTTGATCGAATTTCAGCCAGGACTCAATCTATCAATCTAAGAATTATACTATACCAATATGGGCTTTTTGTCAAAT
>CAZCDN010000002.1:5863-14112 GCA_964497725.1 uncultured Candidatus Saccharibacteria bacterium
TCTCTACAGATTTTATTATTGGCTCCGCCATCATCATCATACCAGGACCACCACCATAAGGACGCTCGTCTATTTGCAAAGAAACATTTCCATCAGGCCAAACTTTACGATATTTACCAGTTACAAATTTACGAGGATTTACAAATGTGACTTTTATCTTTTTTTGTTTTATCGCCCGCGCCAAAATACTCTCGCTCAAATACGAGTCAAACATTTCAGGAAACAATGTGACTATATAAAAATTCATATCACCATCATAGCACAAAACAAAAACACCCCAAATGGGGTGCCTTTGTTTTTTATTTATATTCCTTTTAAGTCTTCCATTACTTGATCTACTGAGCTTGATACCAAATCTTCTTTAGGACTTGATGCTGGCGTAGATTCTTCTCTTGGTGCTAAGCTTGGTGCGCGACCTCCTTCTGGTTCGTCAATCTTTAGATTCACGCGAGCATTGTTTTTCATACCAATAACTCGTAGAAGTGTACGTATAGCTTTTGCTGTATTACCTTGGCGACCAATTATCTTACCCATATCTGCAGGATTGACACTCATAGTAATGAGTACACCCATTTCATCAACGGTTCGATCTATTTTTACATCATTAGGGTTGTCTACCAACGCACGAACGACGTATTCTAGAAATGCTTTATCGTCTGTCATAATATCTGTATTACTTTCGTATTAATTAATCTTGTGCAGTATGTCGACTACGCACTGCGTATAAATTATATCACAAAAAAATATTTTTATACAAATAAATATTCTATTTTGAGTGAGATAAAAGTATTAAGCAGCTGCTTTCAATTCTTTCTTCTTTTTAGTTGGAGATTTTTTAGATAGGGCATTTTTTACCTTACCTTCTATTACTTTTTGTTTTACTAAGAAGTTGCTCACAGTATCAGAAAGCTGAGCTCCATTTGAAATCCAGTATTTTATACGATCATTATTAAAAACAGTGTCTCCTTTAAGCACATTATATGAACCCAAAACTTCTAAAAATTTACCACTTTTTGTAGCATTTTTTGAATCAGTCAAAACAACCCGAAATGCTGGGTTATTCTTGCGTCCTGTTCTTTGTAATCTAATCTTTAACATAAGAGATATATTAACAGAAAGCCAGAATAAAGTCAAAGCCTATTTATAAATTCTTCATATTGTTGTATACTTTAGCTAATGAAAAAAAATACTAACATACAGGATGCCCATCACAGCCTAAATCATAAAGATGGAATTATAAATATATCTCATAAAGGTTTTGGTAAAGTAAATCTTCGAGATGAGGGTATTTTAGTAGAAATACCTTATGCATTTTTACACACAGCACTAAATGGCGATACAGTGCGTATACTATTGCATCCAAATAGAAAAGACACTACTCAGACAGGAGAAGTGCTTGAAATATTGCGCCGTTCGAAATCAGGATTTGCTGGTGTCATTGAAAAAAATAACGATACATATTTTTTAGCTCCTAGTGATTTAAAAATGTATACCGATATCATAATTCCAGAAAATAAATTAAATGGTGCAGAAATTGGTAAAAAAGTCTTTGTAAAAATTATAGATTGGAAAGATCCTAAAAAATCTCCTATTGGTGAGGTAAAAGAAATACTTGGAAATCCAAAAGAACACAATGCTGAAATGCGCGCGATTGCACTCGAGAAAGGTTTTTCTGAAGACTTCCCTATCGATGTACTCGAAGAAGCTGGAAAATTGAAAGAAATTGGAATTGAAGAAAAAGAAATAAAAAACAGAAAAGATATGCGTGACACTCTCACTGTCACTATCGATCCCGATGACGCAAAAGATTTTGATGATGCAATATCATTTAAAGAAATTGAAGGTGGAAAATATGAAATAGGAATACACATTGCAGATGTATCACATTATGTACGTGCAGGTACAGCTCTCGACAGAGAAGCACTCGAGCGTGGGACTTCAGTGTATCTTGTAGACAGGACAATACCTATGCTACCTGAAATACTATCCAACGACCTCTGTTCACTAAAGCCAAATGTGGACCGACTTACATTTTCAGCAATTTTTGAAATTGATAAAAATGGTGTGGTATCAAAAGAATGGTTTGGTAAAACTGTAATACATTCAGATAAAAGATTTTCATATGAAGAAGCGCAAAAATCACTGGATGATAAAGATGGTCTTTTTCATGACGAACTGACAATACTAAATAATATAGCTAAAAAAATCGCAAAGGTACGCTTTGCAAGTGGAGCTATCATACTCGACAAAGAAGAAGTGAAATTTAAATTAGACAAAGATGGTGTACCTATAAATGTATATACAAAAGTACGCGGAGACACTCATCGTATGATCGAAGAATATATGCTTTTGGCAAATAGAAAAGTAGCCGAGCTTATGTCCCCTACAAAAAAAGATGTAAAGAATAAATTGTTTATATACAGAGTTCACGATCTTCCAAATAAAGAAAGAATGGAGGACTTGTCTTTCTTCTTGAAAAAACTTGGCTATAAAGTAAATTTGAAAAATGGAATAATTCCATCAGAAGAGATAAATAGCTTGGTGCACAAATTGGAAAATAATCCTCTTCGCGACACTGTACACACAGCCATAATTCGTACAATGGCAAAAGCAGTTTATTCTACAAAAAACATAGGTCATTATGGATTGGCATTTAAGAATTATACACACTTTACATCTCCAATCAGAAGATACCCCGATGTAATAGTACATCGATTAATCGAAGCTTATTTAAATCATCAGGAAATTAAAAATGATAAATTGCATCGCTATCAAGAGATTGCTCTTGAGACTTCAGCAAGAGAAAAAGAAGCATCAGAAGCAGAACGTGACTCTATCAAATACAAGCAAGTCGAATATATGTCGAAAAGAATTGGTGATAAATTTACTGGTGTCATTACTGGTGTCACAGAATGGGGCCTTTATGTAGAAGAAGAAAAAACAAAATGTGAGGGTATGGTAAAAATACGCGAATTGGGAAATGACTATTATGTATTTGATAAAAAACATATGCGTATAGTAGGAAGAAAAACAAAGAAGGCATTTATGCTCGGTGACAAAGTAAAATTTAAAGTGACTGATGCAGATATAAATAGAAAAATAATTGATTATATCTTTGTGTAATTATGAAGGAATATTTTAAAATCATAATCTATATATGTATTGCTTTTGGTATCGGATTTATAGTCAATACTATAATTCAAACAGATAGTAAATCTCAAGAAAAAATCGACCTTGTAGTATTGAAAAATGATATACAAGTACAGGAAGATACTTCTATAATATTGCAAGATATTGATGAAAGTATAATTTCAGAAGATACAAAATCTGATACGACAGAAAAAGAAGTCGTTAAAAAACCCGAAGTAAAGTTTGTTTGTAAAAAACCCACTAAAGAATACGCTGATATGTTTTCACTAAATATAGGACAAAGTATATCTTTGATAGATCCAAGCTATGTACCAAAAAACCTCGAACTACTAGAATCTACACTCGCTACACGAAGTGATATTTGTTTAGAAAAAAATACAAAACAAGCTTTAAAAAAAATGTCGGAAGATGCAAAAAAAGATGGACTTACTATAAAAGTAACTTCTGGTTTTAGATCATATATTACTCAAAAATCTATACTCGATGAAGTGAGTAAGACAAAGTCGGATGCAAATAGATTTGTAGCAAAACCAGGATATTCAGAACACCAGCTTGGGACTACAGCCGACATCTCTGGAAAATCTATTGATTATGGATCAGCCGACAGATCATTTGGTGGGAGTATTGAATCAGTGTGGCTAAAAGTAAATGCATATAAATATGGTTTTGTATTGAGCTATCCATTTGGAAAAGAAGAAATTACAGGCTATGCATATGAGCCATGGCACTATAGATACTTGGGTGTAGAAAATGCTACATATATTTTTGAAAATGATCTTACTATCACAGAATTTCTGTCACTACCGGAAGAACCAGAATCAGAAACAAAACAAGAGTCGAATCTAAAAACAGAATCCGGATCAGAATCCTAAAATTTAAATAAAAAAACAGCCCGAGAATTTCTCGAGCTGTAAACGGATTTTCCGTTTTTAATTAAACACCTTTCGTCGATGAGCTTTTTTGCGAAGTCTTACGTTCAGGTTCATTCAGGGAATCGAACTTGAATTTCTGACCACTAGAACCTGTAATTTCAATAAAGACTTTTTTATCTTTATCAATTGCTTTAGCAATCTGTTCCATTACACTTTTCTGCCAAATAAAATCATCACCTTTGTCATGACTAACTTCTTTAGTAGAATTTTGTTCCTTGATTCTTCCTGCTTCCTGTTTTTCAGACTCATTGTTTTGAGTCATTATTACATTTGGCTGTTCAGAGTCTGGAACAAAAGTTAAACCTGTAGCAAAGTTCCCTTCACGTACATCGTTACCACAACCTTGCAAACAGTAGACAACTTTTTCTGTACCATCAGGCATTCGTACTCTTGCTTCATAACCAACTTCACCATTAAATCTTTTTCCAAATATGTCATTCAACATATTATTAAAAGATAAAGCAGTAAAATTGTAAAAAGCTTTTCCTTTACCATAAAGTTTTCCTTTTTTAATAGAAATAACTATGGCACGAGCACGAGAGCCAATAATAGCAGAAGCATTTCCATCATTAATACCACCTGGTACGAATGGAGGACCTGATTCAATGGGATCAGAGTTTTGCCATTTTCTCCCTTGGTATAAAAACCACAGAATAAAAAAAACTAGTGGTATAAGCAACCACCACAACCAAGAAAAATCTTCGGTACCTCCGTTTTTAGCTTCATTTTTAGAAAACGAAACAGAATCAATAGATGTACGAGCAATTTCGGGTTGTGTCTCATGATATCCCAGTAAGATTTTTTCTCCTGGAAATAATTCACAGTACCAAATTTTTTCAGTAGAGTCGTACCATTTCTGGCGACTTTTACCGTTTTCTAAAAATGGATTCATAGAAGCGATGTCTCGCCAATGATACCCATCATAGAAAATTTGATTAGAAATATCCCAAGTATTGTCTCCAGAAGCCACAACATGGTCTTCTGATTTAACAAACTTAAGATTAGAAGTCGGCTGTCCATAAAGAACAGGTTGTTGTTGATTTTGTCCGAAAATCAACGAAAGGTTGATAACCATAGCTATCGCCACAGCAATCATTTTTTGTTTTTTAAACATTTTTTAAAGATCAGTGCCCACTCTGCAGGGCTTTGCAGTATTACTTGCCTATCTATAGATCTCATATCGCTCCGTGCGACATGTCTATCGTGATAGTTTCATACTTTTATATTATAGCATACAATATACCCTTTTGTCAAGCAATAAAACCCTTAGCATATAAGGGTTTTATTGCTTATTTTTTATATAATAGTCTTCTTTTTAGTTATGCTATTTTTACGCTATAGCGTAAAAATAGCATACAATGAGCAAATGTAAATAAATAATAAATTTTATTTTTTATTTTGCGTAGGCTTTGGCGTCGTCGAGTTTTACAGAAAGGAGCTTGGATGCACCATGTGAATCCATAGTCACACCATATAAAATCTGAGCGCGAGACATTGTCTCCCTATTGTGAGTCACTACAATGAGCTGAGAGAACCTTGAAAGGTTTTCTAGCATATTTCCATACTTGCGAGAATTTGCTTCATCAAGGGCTGCATCAGTCTCATCGAGAACCAAAAATGGTGGTGGATTGACTTGCGACATTGCAAATAAAAGAGCGATAGATGTGAGTGAGCGTTCCCCTCCTGAAAGCATATGTAAGTCGCGGACTTTCTTATGAGGCAATGACACATTGATATCTACTCCTTTTTCAAGCTCAATACTTTGTTCTTCTTTATCGATAAATTCTTCGTCTTCTTCACGTCTTACTTTCTTATTTTCTACCACCACAGAAAGAGATGCCTTCCCTCCTCCAAACATGAGCACAAAGAAATCCTGAAATTGCTGATTTATTTTATCGATACCATTTTTAAATTCACTATACAAAGTATCTTTCAATTCTTTAATAAGATCATTTAAAATTTTCATACTATTATCCAAATCCTCTAGTTCTCGTGCGAGGAATTGGTCTCGCTCCAATGTATCATCATATTCTTTCATTATATCTCTACTATTTCCCACACCTGCATCCTCGAGCTTGATTTTAATCCTTTCGATTTTTCTTCGCATATCATCTTGAATACTTCTATCGAGTACTGGAGCATCTTCACTTTGATAGCCATTTTGCACAAAAGACAAAATACTTGACCCTACCAAGACTTGAGCTTCTCTAATATCATTTTCAAAAAGCTCTTTTATACTTCTGAGTTTTTCTTCTTGATACGAAAGAGAATGCATATCAGAATTGACTTCATTTTTCTCTCTAATCAATTCATAGCGAAGCTTCTCACCTTCGCGAAGTGTCGATTCGTATTTACGATCTTCTTCTTCTAGATGATATATTTCTTGTTTTATATTTGTTTCTTGTGTCTTTAAATTTTCAATTTCGATCAAGATATTTTTCTTGTCTTCATCGAGTTCTCGCAATTTGTTTTCACTTTCGCTATTGTCTTCCTTTATCTCACTTTGTGACAATTCTCGCAATTTTATTTTAAGAGAAGAAAGGATACTGTTTACAATTTCCAAATTTTGAGCTTGTAGCGCCCTGTCTATTTCTCCCTCACACAAAGAGAGTAAATTGTCCCAATCGGAAATACTTACCTTGCGCTCATTTTTTTCTTTATTTTCATTTCTAATATTTATAGCGTCCACCATTCCTTCGAGTCGTCCAAGTGTACGAGAAAGCTCCGACATTGCATTTCGGATTTTTTCTATATCTCTTTTTTTATTGTTTATAGTCTCAAGATTTGGAGAAACAAAATCATCGTCTTTTGGTAAAGCAAGAATTCTATCTTCTATAGATACTAATCTTTCATCGAGCAATCTTCTTTTATGCTTCAAATTTTTAGATTCAAAATTTACATAGTGAGCTTCATTGAAGAAATAATCTTTATACATCACCTCCAGTTCTAATTGAAGAGCTTCTACTTTTTCTACTTTTTCTACTTGCTTTCTCAGAAAATTTAAATGCGGAGCAATTTCCTTACGAAGAATTCCTACTTCACGCATATTGAAAATAGTTTTTTCCAATTTCTTTTCACTTTCTTTTATACGATATTGATATATCTTCAGACCTAGTGCATCTTCGATCATCGCACGTCTTTCTTTTGTATTTGCATTTAGTACACGGTCGGCTTCACCTTGAGATATGATGTGGTGACCACTTGCACCAATGTTTACAGAAGCGAGTAAATCCAATATGTCTTTCAATCTTACTTCTGTACCATTTATACTATATACATTTTTACCATCGGGAAATACTTCACGAGAAATAGTGACTTCATCATAATCGAGCGATACCCCAATACCACTATTTGTAAATGAAAAAATCTTTTTACTATTATCAAATACGATAGCCACATATGCGCGAGAAGATTTCGACATACCATTAGAACCCTTGAAAATAAGGTCGACACCACCCTTTCCACGTAGTGATTTCATCGATTGCTCACCAAGTACAAAACGAATAGACTCTACGATATTTGATTTTCCAGAACCATTTGGTCCTACTATAGACACAATAGGCGTATCAAAAGATACTGTACTTTTTTTACCAAAAGATTTAAAACCATTTAATTCGATGGACTTTAGTGTCATAACAAATTATATTTTAGTCCAACCATTTTTTTAATTCTAAAGCATTTCGTGCAGCACTTTGCTCACCTTCCTGTTTTGACTTCCCTTTTCCGATTGCTATTTTTTCTTTTCCAAAAAAGATACCTATCGTAAAATGCTTGTCATGATCGGGACCAGTTTCATTTATCACACTATATGATGGAGTCACATTTAAGTGCTCTTGAGATTTTTCTTGAACCAAGCTTTTTGCATCACGCCAAAGTTTGTTTTTCACTATATCTGGAAGTCGTATAATCAATGTGTCTTGTATAAATTTATCACAAGCATCATAACCCTGATCTAAATATAATGCACCAAGATATGCTTCATATGTATTTGCAAGTATGTATGTGCGCGCTTTACCGATATCTTTTGCTTCGCCTTTTGATAAAAGAAGGTAGTCATTCATATTTAATTCAACTGCGACTTCTCCTATGATTACAGCATTTACAAGAGCACTTCTGTAAGCAGTGAGTTCTCCTTCATCTTTTTCTTTATAATTTTTATATATTTCT
>CAZCDN010000002.1:14122-24148 GCA_964497725.1 uncultured Candidatus Saccharibacteria bacterium
ATATAAATAATCAGTGACTGAAAGCTCGAGTACAGCATCGCCTAAAAACTCAAGCCTTTCATTGTGTGAAGTCTTTCCACTTGAATTTTCATTTATATACGAACGGTGAGTAAATGCTTGTGCAAGCAAATCTTTATTATTAAAAATAAAACCTGTCTTTTTTTCAAAATCTGGAAAATTAATCATCTTTCTTTAAAATTTGTATTGCTTTTGTTAATAGTGGAATCATATTGTCATACATTTTTAATTCTGGAACTTCATCAAGAGAAAACCATCGAGCATCATCCAGACCGCCAGTACCTTTTTCTAAAACCAAATCTTTATATTCAGATTCTCCTAAAAAGAAGGCTACTTGTTTTCTAATTTTACCTTTTTCGGGATGAGTAGCAATATATTCATTGCGACCAAGCAATTCTACAATCTTTATATCGAGACCCATTTCTTCTTTAATTTCACGAATTGCCCCTTCCTCCTCATCTTCATTTTCTTCAATACCCCCCTTGGACAGTGTCCAATATCCAAATACATCATGCACAAAAGCAAAATATATTTTATCTTCATTGATAGCATACACGACTGCTCCAGCCTTTTTTTCTATTGGAAATTTACTAGGATCAGTTTCAAAAGCTTTTTGAACTTTTTTTGTAGCTTTATAATCTTTATCGGGTTCACCCATCTCTTTATACACTGCACCAAGTACTCCGTTTACAAAGCGACCCGAATTGTCACCACCAAAACTTTTTGCAAGCTCGATAGCTTCATTGATAGCCACTTTTGGAGGGACTTGTTTTTTATCAGAAAAAAGAAGCTCATATAGACCTATACGCAATACATTTCTGTCTACGATAGAAATCTTGTCTATTGGCCAATCAGGCGCAGCTTTTTCTATAATCTCATCTATAATGGATTGTTTTTTTATTACACCTTTATAAAGTTCGTCGATAAATTCATTGTCATTTAGTCCTGGACCAAATTCAGATATATTGCGTGCAATCTTTTCTTCATCAGTATCCACAGAAACAGAAAAATCCCGCTCAAAGAGGGTTTGAAGAACTATTGATCTGGAAAGGTGCCTATTTGCCATTTTAAAATTTATAGAATACGAGTAAATAGTATGAGTATAAGGATGAGGAATGAGTATTAGATTTTTTATTCTTATACTTCTTCATCATGCCTATACTAATCCCTTGTACTGAAAACTAAGCTTTCTTTTTTTCTGCTTTTGCTACTTTCTTTTTTGCTTTTCTTGCGACATCGATTACTTGTCTGCCACGATAAAAGCCACAATTTGTACAAACTGTGTGTGTTTTTCTTGGCTCATTACAGTTTGTACAAGACGTAAAATTCGTGCTCTTTAAAGCATGATGTGATCGTCTGTTCCCTGTATGGGCACGTGTATGTCTCATTCGTATTACCATATAAAGATAGTATACTCTTTTTTTAAAAAAAGGCAAATAAAAAAACGCCCCCGATTATGAAGGCGCCTTCTTTTTTTAGTTTTTAAACTATTTTATAGCCGTAAGATACGGTAATAGTTTTTTTACATTTGGATGTGCGTTTTGATCGTTCAACTCCCGAATTCCTTCTTGGAATTGTTTGGAGTGCCCATTAAACAAAGAACTTTGTGTTCTGTTACTGACTTCTTTTAAATAAGATTTAACAATTTTTCTATCAGGCGAACCGGAATAAAATTTCGGTGCATTGATTTCTGTAGACGCGAATCCTATCTTGTAGTGGATTCCATCATTAGATAAGACAGATGCAAGAAATATTTTACCTATATTCTCGGCTGAAATCTCTTCTTTTAACTCATGAATAGCTGTATTCACGTGAGTGTCAAAAATAATTTTTCTGTGATCTTTTTCTGATAATTTACATTTTTGCAATCCTTTAAGGAGACGTGCCGTGAATTTATTGAATTGTTCATTTAATTCAGCAAAGTCAGTTACATCTAGTGTAGATTGTGTGTGCTCATCATCCCAAATAGATACATTGTGACAGAAAAATTCTAAATCTGGATTTCTTCCATTCTCTGCTAAAAATTTTTCAATTGCATCAGTTAGATTTTTTGCTTGAAATCTACCTGCGGGTAATCTTACTTGAGTAGCAGTTTTAGAACTTTGATAATCTACCAAAAAGATTTTGGGATTACCTTCTGTGAGTTCAAATGCTGTGACAGTCACAGCATAATTCAAAGTAATTGGATCCTCACGTAAAGGACCTTTTGTTTCGTTTACTATCATATTAAATTTTACGAAGATCTTTAGTGATACCTCTTACTTACATTATATCACCTTTTACTCTATAAGTCAAGAGTATCCTATCCTTACAAAATAAGTCTTTTATGCTATTATATATAAATGGAAAATGACCAAAAAATCACAAATATGCGCCATACATTGGCTCACCTTTTAGCACAAGCTGTAAAAGAAAAATATCCTGAAGTAAAGCTCACTCTTGGGCCTGCTATCGACAATGGTTTTTACTACGATATCGATTTTGGTGATACAAAAATTCATGATACAGAACTTCCTGAGATTGAAAAAATGATGAAGAAAAATCTAAAAGATTGGAATGAATTTACACATAAAGAAGTGAGCTCTGATGAGGCTTTGAAATATTTTAAAGGCAATGAATACAAAACAGAACTAATAAATGAAATAAGTGATAAGGGTGAAGTAATCACACTCTATACATGTGGAAAAGATGAAGGTTTTACTGATCTTTGCCGTGGTGGACATAGTGAAAATCCAAATAAAGAAATACCCGTTGATTCATTTATACTCGACCGTATTGCAGGTGCTTATTGGCGTGGTGATGAAAAAAATAAAATGCTTACTCGTATTTATGGACTTGCATTTAATACAAAACAAGAGCTCGATGAATACTTGGCTCAAAGAGAAGAAGCTCGTGCACGTGATCACAAAAAGCTCGGCCGTGAACTCGACTTGTTTACTTTTTCAGATTTAATAGGACCAGGGCTCCCTCTTTGGACACCACGTGGTACACTAGTACGCAATTTACTTGATGGTTTTGTATGGGAATTGCGACAAAAAGCTGGCTATGAACAAGTAGATATTCCTCATATTACAAAAAAAGATTTGTATGAAAAAAGTGGACACTGGGATAAATTTAAAGATGATCTCTTTAGAATAAATACACGAGAAGGCCACGAATTTGCAATGAAGCCGATGAATTGTCCTCACCACACTCAAATATACGACAGAAAACCTTGGAGCTACCGTGAGCTTCCTCAGCGCTATGCTTCTACTACAAAAGTATACCGTGACGAGCAATCAGGTGAACTTGCTGGACTTTCAAGAGTACGTTCTATCACACAAGATGACGCTCATGTATTTTGCCAAATGGCTGATGTAAAAAATGAGATGGATAAAATATATGAAATTATAAAAACTTTTTATAATTCTTTTGGCTTTACACTTATACCAAGACTTTCTCTTCATGATCCTAAAAAGATGGATTCCTATTTGGGCACACCCGAGACTTGGGAAAAAACTGAAGGTGAATTAAGAAATTTAATAAAAGAAAAAGGTGATGACAAAATCTCAATAGAAGCTCTAGGTGAAGCAGCTTTTTATGGACCAAAGATAGACTTTGTAGCAAAAGATGCTATTGGTCGCGACTGGCAAGTGGCTACAATTCAGCTCGATATGAGTATGCCTGAAAGTTTTGATTTGTCTTGTACAAACGAAAAAGGTGAAAAAGAAAGAATTGTAATGATACATGCTGCTATCATGGGATCGATTGAAAGATTTATGTCTATCCTTATCGAACACACAGCTGGAGTATTTCCTGTATGGCTATCCCCTGTTCAAGTTTCTATTATACCGGTGCGCGAAAATCACGATAATGGAGCAAAAGAAATTTTAGAAAAACTACAAAGTAATTTTATACGCGCAGAAATAATTTCTGGAAATGAATCTCTTGGAAAAAGAATTCATCAAGTTAAAAAATTCAATACTCCTTATGTGATAGTTCTCGGTGATAAAGAAATAGAAAGTGGAATGCTCACAATCGAAACTCGAAACATTGGGCAAGATGGTAAAGGCGAAAAACTCCAAATGTCACTCCCCGATTTCCTAACTCATATAAATTCTGAAATAAAAAACCGCTCATAACATCAAGCAGTTTTACATAGGTCGGACCTATGTAATTTAGATTTTGTCAAGAGTAAGCCATTTAAACAGATCATCGGGATGAGATTCTTTAATGTGTTTAGGTAAAATTAATTTATTTATAATTTTAGCTTCTTTGCGTAAATCTCCATAGTAATCTTGAAAACTGGAATATTTATAATTTAATAAAAATTCTTTTGTTCTTTTCTCATCTTGTACACCCTTCTCTTTCCAATCTTTTTGTATTAATTTAATAGGGTTTAGGTGTATGTATGCAAATAAATAATTAAAGTAATTTTCTTCACCAACATGTTTAGATTTAAACTTACCTTCAAACAATGATCCCGTCCTCTTGTATTTCTTGTTGAAATACATAGCATAAGCAGTAGAAAGCTTACGCATAAACTCTGTAATAGGATTATAATCAACATCCAGTAAATCAGATCTATCGGAAATTAAAAATATATGAAAATGGTTTGGCATTAATACCCAAGAGAGTATTGAAACAAGGGGCTTCTCCCTTTCAAAATCAAAAGCATCTATTTTTGTATCTACAATTGAATTTCTAAAAACAAAACGAAGTTCAGAATTACAAACATATAAAAGTTTTACGAAACGATCATAATCTTCTTTATCTAAAAATATTTCGCTCTTGCTATTACCACGATTGTAGATATGAAAATATTCTCCACTTACCAAATTGTCAGTTCTTAAAGCCATATTTATATTATACTACTTATATAAAAAATTACATAGGTCGGACCTATGTAATTTAGATTTTGTCAAGAGTTAAGAGTTAAGAGAGGTTTTTGGTGCGATTTTATATATCGATTCTAGCCATTTTTGCGTGAGATTGGATAAATGATTTGCGAGGTGGAACTTCACTTCCCATAAGCATATCAAATACTTTACTTGCTTCTTCTGCATCTTTTACTGCTACTTGTTTTAATACACGATTGCCTGGATCCATCGTAGTCTCCCAAAGCTCATCAGCGTTCATTTCTCCGAGACCTTTATATCTTTGTATTTGAATTTTTGGAGATTTTTTAGATTTTGAATTTTCTTCCTCTTCTTCTTGCTCATCTGTTTCTTCTTTTGTCTCACCATCTTCTGATGCAGATTCTGAAAGCATTTCTTCAAGCTTTGGAGCATCAGCACCTAAAAATTCATCACGCTCTTGATCAGAATATGCATACATTACTTCTTTACCTTTTTTGATTTTAAACAAAGGTGGCTGAGCAATATATAAATATCCAGCATCTATCACTTCTCTAAAGTATCGATACATAAGAGTGAGTATCAGAGTTCGAATGTGAGCACCATCCACGTCGGCATCTGTTGCGATAATTATTTTATGATAACGGATTTTATCTAATTCAAAAGTATCACCAATAGATGTACCCATAGCAATAACTAAATTTTTAATTTGTTCTGATGCTAGCATTTTATCAAGACGTGCACGCTCCACATTTAAAATCTTTCCACGAAGAGGAAGTATGGCTTGAGTTCTTCTGTCACGTCCCATTTTTGCTGTACCACCCGCAGAGTCTCCCTCTACGATAAATATTTCAGCTTCACTTGCCTCTTTTACTTGGCAGTCGGCGAGCTTTCCAGGAAGTGTCATACCTTCGAGTGCACCCTTTCGAAGCACAGAATCTTTTGCAGCTTTTGCAGCTTTTCTAGCACGCATTGCAAGAAGAGATTTATTTATAATAGCTTTTGCTTCATTTGGATTTTCTTCAAGAAAAGCATTGAATGCTTCACCGAAAACTGTAGCGACGGCACCTTGAGCTTCAGTCGATCCAAGCTTGCCTTTTGTTTGACCTTCAAATTGAATTTCACGAAGCTTTACAGATACTACTACCATAAGACCTTCGAGCACATCGTCTCCAGTAAAAGGACCATCGGCATCTTTGATGAGATTATTCTTTTTAGAATATGTATTTAAAATACGAGTAAGAGCCATCTTGAAACCTGTGATATGAGTACCACCTTCGGGGTTGTAGATATTGTTTGCAAAAGGAACAATACGCGCAGATATATCATCTACATACTGAAGAGCTACTTCTACACCCACATCATCGATTTCTTTTTCCACATAAAAAACATTGTCGTGCACTGGCTTGTGCATTTTGTTGTAAAATTTTACAAGAGATACAAGACCTCCTTCAAAGTAAAAAGTAGTGGATGGCAATTCGATACCGAGGTCGGCAAACCATACCACATCTTCATCATTTATTTTCTTTGCACCTTTTCCATTTTCTTTTGAAAGTGGATCCCATTCACGAGCATCGATAATGTGTATACGGAGACCTCTTACAAGATACGCTTGCTGACGCAAATGACTAACTATTGTATTCCATTCAAATTTTACTTGTTTAAAAATTTCTTCATCAGGCTCAAATGTGATAATAGTACCGTGCTCTTTTGAAGTACCTACTTTTTTTACATTGGCTTTCTTTTTTCCTTGTGAATACTCTTGGACATATTTTCCTCCATCACGATGAACTACAGCTTGAGTATAAATAGAAAGTGCATTTACTACAGATGCACCGACTCCATGCAAACCTCCAGATACCTTATATCCACTTTTATCTCCACCAAATTTTCCTCCAGCATGAAGAGTCGTCATCACAGTTTCTAATGCTGATACTTTTGTCTTTGAATGTATGTCTACAGGAATACCACGCCCATTGTCGGCTACACGAATTCTATTTCCAGGAAGCAATACTACTTCAATATGACTACAGTGCCCCCCCATGGCTTCATCGCGAGAGTTGTCAAAAATTTCCCATACTAGGTGATGAAGACCATCGATACCGGTAGATCCGATATACATACCTGGCCTTCTTCGTACTGGCTCAAGACCTTCTAAAACTGAGATTTCTTCCGCACCGTAACTACCTGTCATTTTATTTTTTGTATCTTTTTCTTTTGCCATATATACATATATTATACTAAAAAATTGCTTATAAAACAAGCAATTTTTTAGTATTTAAGCCTTTATTTATAAGGGTATATTATGATTGGTCTGCAGGAGTATCCACAGTATCATTTGGAGGTGTTTCTTCTTGAGGAGTATCTTCAGGCTCTCCTGTCGGTGTATCATTTTCATCTATGATTATAGTTTCATCGTCGGTAGGAGTATCTTCATCTGTATTTAAATCTTCTTGTGGTGGATCTTGTTGTGGGTCTTGCGGAGGAGGATTATTGTTTTGATTTGACGATACACCTGAACCAGACAAAAGATAATCAAGCTGTGATTTTGTGATACAAGTCTCAAATCCATTTTCATCTGATACACACAAATTTTGAGTTTTTATTTTTCTTGTAAATATCTCTTCTACCCCATTAGACGCACTCGCAAGCCAATTTCTAAGATTAGAAAGGAAATCAGTTTCTTCTTCAAGGTTTTGTATACCAGTGAGTGTGACATTGATTTGCTGTATGCCGGCTATTGTGTAAGGTATCATGTTTGTGATGTTTAGAGATTTAAGACCTGTATTGATATCTGTAGTTACAAGATCAGGATAAACAGATTCTACTTGTTGAGCAATGAAACCTATGTGTTTGTTTGCAGTATCATCTTCTGTATTCCAGTTATATGTGACTACGTTTAATGCTAGTAACTTATCTAGATTTGTAGCGTATTGTATTTCACTATCTATGTTTAGTATGAAGTCAGTACCGTCTAGTGTTGTTATGTTCTTTTTTAAGTTTATGTCAGATGAACATGATAGTGATGTGGTGGTTGGGTTTATGTCACAAGTACCGGTGGAGTTTTCGAAGCGGGCGACGATGCCGGAGACGGATGATGAACCGACTTGTAGTTTGTATGATGGAGAACTGTTTCCGATTGCGACATTACCATTAAGAATAGTATATCCAGTCCCCCCAGGAGTAAGAGTAATATTTGGATTTGTTCCTGTTGCAGCAATTATCAAATCTCCAGTTGATCCAACAGTAAATGCATTATAGTTAGAACCATCATAACCCAAGCGAAGCTGTTGAGTAGTTTTTGTTACCGAAATAGCAGCAGAACCAGCTTGCGAATATGTACCTACTTCTATCCCGTTTTCAAAACCTGCAATATTAGATCCTCCGACCACCATGAATCTACTTGTACCTCTGTACGCAGCTACAATACCTGATGCAACACTTAAATCAAAGTATTCAACTCCACTTTGTTCAACCCTTAACACGGTGGCCCCTGTACTAGATAAGTGTAATTTAGCACTCGGACTACTTGTCCCAATTCCGATATCACCTGCAGCTGTAATTCTCATTTTTTCAGTTGGTAATGCACTCAACACACCTGTATCTGATTTAGTAAAAAAACCTATCTCACCAGTTGAATTTACTCCACCTCCACCAGAAGAAAGACCAATCATTTGAATTTGGGCAGGTGTAAATTGTATTCCATTCCCGACATCATGATAATAGCTTTCAAATACAGAAGTACCATGATATGCACCTAATGCATGTTTTGCAGTAAGTCTCAGATAAGAGATTGATCTAGTAGCTGTTGTTTCAGTATAAGAAACATCGAGTGTTCTTCCGGGTGTAGTTGTCCCAATTCCGACATCTCCTGCACCTGTAATTCTCATTTTTTCAGTTGGTGAATTTAGGGTTGTTCCTGTTGATCCTGCAGTCGTAGTATAAAATTGAACATTACTAGTTCCTGTACCTGTACTTTTTCCACCAGAAAGTCTCAAAATTCCACCGTCTAAATCAGCAGTATAAATATAAGGTTCACCTCCCTGCAAACTAATTCCGCCCCCAGACCAGCCGGTATTATCTTGACTCGTCATAATAATGTTTCTAACACCTCCATTTGATACAGGTTGATTAATCTGTATATCTTCATCTCTATAACGACCACCCAAAAGCAACACCCCCTGTTCATTGATACCAAATCTTTGAATTGGAGTCCCTGAGTCAGAAGAAGCTGATAAAGAGGTTATTGTAAAAGTAGAATATCCAGTTCCACCATCAAATATATTATAACCAATTTTTCCTCCATAAATTAAACTAGGAGAAGCATTTACTCCTTGGTGGTAGAAATCTATAACAGATGATCCATGACTGCCATTCGGTTGATATGTTTTAAATAACTGCCTTGCGACAGCACCAGAACCACCAGTATTTTCTTGATATATTTCTAAGCCATTTGTAAATCCATCAACAGAAGTATCATTGTTGATAACCAATCTTGATGTTGTACTTGCTGCTGCTAGTGTTCCAAAACTAGTGGCTCCTGTTGCTGCAATTCTAAATCTTTTCGATCCTGCAACTTGTGCATTAATCAAATCTCCTGTATAACCACTAGCATTATTTATAGCAAAACTTGTTCCATTTGAATTTGAAGCAGATGAAGTCCCAAAATATCCAGACGTAGATCCGTCCCACGCTCCATCACCCAAAGAAACAAGACCATAATTTACTGATGCAGTCGGAGCTACATCAACGTGCAATTTTGATACAGGACTCGTTGTCCCGATTCCGACATTTCCAGCAAAGTAAGCTTCTCCTGTATCTCTCACTCTAAATGAAAGTGTTCCTCCATTGGTATTGTATCCTTCTATAAATGGAGCATTTCCTGGGTTATTTATCTGATTAAATCTAAGCATAGGATACCCTCCCGCTGCATATCCTTCTATTGTTGCATAAGTGTTTGTTGGATTAGGAGATGATGTTACGAAAAGTGGACTACTCGTAGGCGCTGCCCCTATACCAAAATTACCACTAGAATTTACCGCGGATAAGACAGTCCCACTTGTATTTCTCCACTCAGTTAAATTACCACTTTGTGAAGTTGTGCCTTGGAATATTCCTACGATGTCGGATGCAGAAGTTGCTTTGGTATGTAATTTTGCACTAGGACTCGCTG
>CAZCDN010000003.1:0-23764 GCA_964497725.1 uncultured Candidatus Saccharibacteria bacterium
TTTTTTTGAAGATAGTCTTGATGATATTCTTCAGCTTTGTAAAATTTTTTAAACGGCTCAAGGGTAGTGACTACAGGATTTTCCCAGCGACCTGATTTATTTACAATATCGATAAATTCTTTAGCTTGCTCTAATTCATTTTCATCTTGGTAAAAAATAGCTGATCGATATGAATCTCCGATATCATTACCTTGCCTATTTAATGTAGTCGGGTTGTGAATTTGGAAAAAGAAGTCTAAAAGATTTTTATAATTTGTAAGACTATCGTCATATACTATTTCAAGCGCTTCGGCAAATCCTGCATGATTTTCGTATGTCGGCATTTGTAGTGAGCCTGTCGAACTAATTATGTCCATACCACCGGTATACCCTGCTGTAATTTCTAATACACCTTCTTGTGTACGAAAAAGTTCTTCCAATCCCCAAAAACATCCCCCCGCAAAATAAGCTTTTTTAAACATTAAATCCGTTTAGTTTTCTATAAGACCTATAAGATATTCCAAGTATCACAAGGAGTGCTAATGGGAATAATGCCATCATACTAAATCCATCAACTACACAAATACTCACAAATGCGGCAATGAAATCAATTGCAAATCCAGCATAAGCCCATTCTTTAAATCTATTTTGAGTTTTTGGAACTATCAACACAATACTTCCAATAACTTTAAACACCATTAGTATTGTCCCAAAATACACTGGATATCCAAGATGTGTCACTCCTTCTTGTCCTAATGGTGAATTATAAGTAAGTGCAGACATAATACCCTCAAATCCAAAAATTATTAATGTAGAAACCCAAAACGCTATTTTTATTTTTTTATTCATAAAAATATTATATCATATTTAAATATGTTTTTACTTAGGAGTTGAGCTCCTAAGTACAGTTATTCTGTGGTGATAGAATCAAATTCTGGGCCATCAGCTTCGGCTTCAGCACGAGTCTTTCTAACAACACCATCTTTGTGATGAGGTGGAGTATATATTGTATAGAGTTTTAAAATTTCTGTATCTGAAGTATTTATTACGTTGTGCTTTGATCCCATAGGAACAATCACAGCATCACCATCGGCTACATCGTATTCTGTATCGTCTATTATCACTTTTCCTTCACCTTTTTCAAATCTAAAAAACTGATCTCCATCATCGTGAACTTCCATACCAATTTCTTCTTTTGGTAAGAGCGACATCAAAACCAATTGGCAATTTTGTGCTGTATACAATACATTGCGAAAATTTTCATTTTCGATTGTAAGCTTTTCAATATTTTCTTTATATCCTTTTTTCATATATATATTATATCATAATAAAAAATACCCTACGAGTATAGGATATTTTTTATGTACTATTTCTTTTTAGGAGTAGCTTTTTTTGCTGTAGTTTTTGTAGTCTTTACTTGCTTAGTAGCTTTTACCACCTTAGCAGGCTTAGTAACTTTTTCAACTTTTTTTACTGCAACTTTTTTAACTTCTTTTTTTGCTTCTACTTTAGGAGCTTCTGCTGATGTAGATTTTTCTTTTACTATAGGAGCTTTTACACCTTGCATCATTTGTATTAGTGTATCCATTTTTTGATTTAGAGCATCTATTTGCTTTTTAAAATCATCATTTCTTTTGTCTTGTACTGGTGCTGTATTTCCACCAAATGAAGGCTTTGCACTAAAATCACGTCTGTCATCTTTTCTATCATTACGATCAAAAGATCTTGAATCATTTTCTCTCTTTCCAGCAAAACATCCATTACAGAAGATTGGCTTATCATTTGAAGGACGAAATGGAACCTGACACTTATTGCCACAGTCATCACATACTGCATCGTGCATTTCTACACTACCTCCTCTTGATCCACCACGATTGCCACCTCCGAAACCTCTATTTCCTCCACCAAAACCACCTCTCTTTCCTTTATCACCACCTCCGAAACCTCTACTACCTCCTCTATTGTTGAAATCTTTCATTATTCTATTGGGTTATTGTTTATATCTTTTAATTATATCACTAAAAAGCTTTGAAGTCAACAAATTATTTAAAAACTGATGCTACAGTAGGAACTACTCGCTTGTCGAATAAACTTGGTATAATGTTTTCTTTATCTGGATTCTCAATAAGATTAGCTAATGCTTCCGAAATATTTACCATATGAGAATTTGTAATTTTATTTACACCTGAATCAATCAAACCACGAAATAATCCAGGAAAAACTAATACATTATTTATTTGATTAGGAAATTTTGAACTTCCAGTCGCTACTATGTATGCCCCACCCAAAAAAGCCTTTTCTGGTGTTATTTCGGGAATTGGATTACTCATAGCAAAAATAATTGGTTTGTCTGCCATACTTCTTACATTTTCTTCATTTATTACATTTGAAGTAGATACTCCTATAAATACATCCCTTCCTCTTACTGCATCAGAAACCGAACCAGAAAGATCTGGAGAATTTGTAATTTTAAGTAAATCTTTTTTCGAATCGTTAAGGTCTGTACGATTAGATGAAATAATACCCTTACTATCCGTCACCAAGATATTTGAAATACCATAAAAGTGCAATAGCTTCGCGACAGCTACTCCAGCAGATCCAGATCCAGAAATTATAATAGAAAGTTTTTTAATATCTTTATTTACAACTTTTGCAGAATTTATTAAACCAGCCAAAACTACAATCGCTGTACCATGTTGATCGTCGTGAAATACTGGTATGTCTAATTCATTCTTTAGTTTTGTTTCAATTTCAAAACATCTAGGTGCAGAAATATCTTCAAGATTTATTCCCGCCACACCTGGTGAAATATTTTTAATAGTTTGAATAATATCTTCAGTATCTTGAGTATTTAATACAATTGGAAAAGCATTTACATTAGCTAATTCTTTAAACAAAAGCGCTTTACCTTCCATTACAGGAAGTGCTCCTTTTGGACCTATATTTCCCAAACCCAAGACGGCTGAACCATCAGAAACTACTAATATCGTATTACCCGCAATAGTATAATTCTTTGCTAATGTAGAATTTTCTGCTATAGCCATACACACATCTGCAACTCCGGGTGTATATACAAGAGGTAGGTTTTCAGGTCCTACTTTATGTTTAGATTCTACTGTAATTTTTCCACCCACAGAAACTGAGAATACATCCTGTTGTTTATTCATATCGTTTATTTTTACTAATATATTTTTTAATCATTTTATTATTATACACCACATGAATCGAAAACATAAAAGCTCGCAAGGACGGTCTTTGCGAGCTTTTATCAGAAGCACACCTCTAATGCGCCTTCGCCGCCATTTTGAATCTTTGCGGGTTTATGATGGATATTGTTAGAATCGAGATAATTGCGTACAAAGTTTGGAAGGATTGGGCCATTTGCACTATTCGTACCCCTACCTACTATAATACGCACGTATTTGTATTTATTTTCTTTTAAAAGTGAATCTAACACTTCTTTCGCTTCCATTGTAGTATGGCCATGCAAATCAATTTCGTATTCTGCAATCTGTTCGTATTTATTTACCATTACTTTAGTGTTAGGTTATTTAATTTCATAAAATTATTATATCAAAACATTGAACATATAGCATTATTTTAAAAATGGAAATAAAAAAACGGCAAGATTCTTCCTGCCGTTTTAATTTCGTAGTATTTTAAGAAAGTTATTTTAAAATAACTCCTTTTCTAGAAAAATATTCACCTGAGTAAACATCTATCTTTTTTTCGATGAAAATCATATTCGTAGGTATATCATCTAATCTTACACCATTTATGTTGGTATAATCGTAAATAAAATAACTATTTTTTCCGAATAAATTAATTCCTAATGATTTTATTTTGTAGCGGGTTTCTCCGCCAAGTAAATCAGTAGCTATTGCTTCTATATCCTCTCCTTCAGGGTATAAAAACTCAAATTCATCATACACTTCACCATCATGAAGCACTCGCCCATCGGTCACAACTCTTAAATTGCCTTTGTCTTTATAATGAAATTTCGTCATTATGATCGATTTTTCACCCATTGTAAAAGTAGGTAGCGGTGGATTAAGATAATAAGATCCAAATTGTGTATCAAAAGTAAAACTATTTGATACCTTTAATTCATAGAGAAACCTACCCCTTTCTTTTAGTGCGTAATCACATTTAAAGAAAACGTTCTTTTCATTCAATACAAAAAACGAAGTATCTTTAATTGTAGAAATTTTGTTTGTTTTATCTTCAAACAAAAATTTTAAAGTAACCAAGAAGGGTTCGTTCGGTGTTGAATTATTCACACCAAATCTGAGATCAATTGTTTCGTCCTCAACAGTAAAAATACTTATAGGATTTTGGATAATCCTTAGTACTTTTTCTTTTTCATACTTCTCGAAGCAAGCGCCTCGAATAGCGTAAGGAAGCTCCTCGAAATTAAATCTTATTTCTCCAAAGATGCAATGCTCTTCGACTCCACCTTCATAATAAGATGTGTCATAAATAGTAAAGCTCTTCGATAAAGTATCAAAGATTTCAATTTTTTTATCATAAGTCTTGTATTTCAGAGTTAAGAAAATGGTGTCCTTGGTATTTACATTACGAAAGCGAACTTCCGCAACATGATTACTGGATGTTGGTTTCTGCAGATAGAATTCTGCATCCAGCGCCGAAGCGCTTAAGGTAAAAGTCAGCAACATAGATGTCGCTACAAAGTAAAATAGAATTAATTTTTTCATGACTGGATTTTTTATTAAATTTTAAAAGTATTTATTTAAATAAATACTACATCATAAAATCATATATGTCAATATAGCTATAAATAAAAATCTATTTTAAAAAATTTTATTCAGTACTTGAATTACCATTTTGCCCACGCCATAGTGCGTCGTAAAGGCCTTTTTTACTCAAAAGTTTTTTGTGATTACCCGATTCTACAATCTTTCCATTTTGAAGTACATAAATCATATCTGCATGCATTACAGTAGAAAGTCTATGCGCTACTATAAATGTAATTCTACTATCTCTTTTCAATGAGCGAATTGTACTACTTATAGATTCTTCTGTGATTGAATCGAGAGCTGATGTAGCTTCATCAAAGATAAGTACATCGGGATTTCGAACTAATGCACGAGCGATTGCTATGCGTTGTTTTTCACCACCTGAAAGCTTTATCCCATTTTCTCCAATCTTTGTATCGATACCATCTGTACTACGCGCAAGAATACTATCTCCAGCAGCCTCTTTCAATACTTTTATGACTTCTTCTTTTGAAGAATCTTTATTTGCAAAATTTATATTTTCATACAAAGTCCCAGAAAAAAGCTGTGTGTCTTGCGATACAATACCGATACTCTTCCTCAGTGAATCTTTGTCATACGTTTGGATAGATTTTTCATTGTAAAATACGTCGCCCGAATTAGATTTATATAGACCTACCAAAAGCTTTATCAGTGTCGATTTACCAGCTCCAGATGGCCCTACAAATGCCACAGTCTGCCCTTTATAGGCATAAAAGGAAATATCTTGTACTGAATTATTTTGTCCGTGCTTATACTTAAAAGATAGATTTTGCACATTTACACTTTCTATGCTAGAAAAAATTGTAGGATTTTCTGGGTTCTTTTCTTTTGGCTTGTCTTTAATATCTTGAAAATTCTCCAAAGACACTTGTGCTTCGCGCCAGCTGGTGACCACATTGCCAATTTCTTGAAGTGGAGTAAATAAAAAGAAAGAATATATCCAAAGAGAGAAAAATTCTCCGAAAGTAATCTTATCTGTAAATACAAAGAAGAGCATTATACCCAAAAGTATAGTGCGCACAAGATTTACAATAGTACCTTGAATAAAAGAAAGTGACCTTAGATATTTTACTTTTTTCAATTCCAATTTTAGAATCTCTTCAGAATTATTTTTTAGTCTTTCTACTTCTCTATCACCAAGACCCAAAGCTTTTACAAGCTCAATATTTCTCAAAGTCTCTGTAGTATTACCTGCTAGTGTATTGTTTTCTTCTGTAATACTTTTTTGTACTTTTTTAATTTTCTTTGATAATAACAAGCTCACTCCACCTATCAAAGGAAAGGCTGCTATGTATATAGGTGCGATTACCCAGTACACATTTAATGCATATATAAATATAAATACAAAACCTACAAAATTTATGAATAAAGTATTGATTACAAGCGAAATTAATTTTTCGGTATCCACACGTACTTTTTGTATTTTTGAAAGCACAGAACCCGATTGCTCATCTTCAAATAGCTCATACGGCATCGTAAGAGTTTCTTTTATTCCATCAGTATATATTTCAGTACCTACTTTTTGAGTAATACGATTTACAAAATAATCTTGGAAATTTTTTGCAATTCTAGATATTAGAGCCACACCTACAGCAGCAAGCAATAGTAAACCTACACCATGTACAAATTCAGTAGTCGTAAAAGCTTTTGGATTGTTTGCATAATTGTCTATAATCTTTCTAAAAATCCAAGGATCGAGTAGAGAGAAAACTTGGTTTACACTAGCCAAGAATAATGCAAGAAGTATGGTTTTTTTATATTTTTTTAAATACGGCCACAGTATACTCATATTTTATTTTTCCATTCTTTTTCTTGTCTACAAAGAATTTTATGTGCCTCATCTTTATTTTTCATTACCATCTCTACAGCTTTTTCCATTCTCATACTTTGAGAACCTTTAATCAAAATTGCATCACCTTTTTCAATCACGCCCTGTAAAAATTTACCTACAGTCAGTGCACTTTCAAAAGAATAAATATTTTCTTTTTTAAAACCTTCCTCCATTGCTCCCTCTCTTACAAAATGAGACCGTGGACCTATAGTCACAAGCATATCTGCCACAGGCGCCAAATACTTTCCTATTGATTTATGAGCCTCTTCTGTCATACCACCTAGCTCGAGCATATCACCAAGTACTATTATTTTTCTTTTTGCTTTTATATTTTTCATCACATCGATTGCTGACTCTGCAGCAACTGGTGATGAATTGTATGTGTCGTCTACAATAATACTTTCATTTATACCTTCTATTAAAGCAAGTCTTCCTGGTGGTGTATTGTAATCTTTTAAAGCTTCGATGCTCTTTAGTAAATCACAACCGATTTCATTTGATACTGTAATAGCTGCAAGTCCTGCATAAATATGATTCATACCAATTACGTGGTCCATCAATACAGGAAAAGTACTGCCGTCATATTCCATCTTGAAAGATATGCCATACGGAGTTGAAATTTCACCCATGTCTTTATATGCAATATTTGGATACGAAGCTTTATAAGTAGCATGCTCATCAAAACCATATGATACAGTTTTTCTTTTAATTCGATTTTTTACACCAATTACTTTTGGATCATCATGATTGAGTACAAGTACTCCATCTTCTTTTATAGCATGAGCGAGATTTAATTTTTCCTCTATTATTTCATTTGTATTTTTAAAATATTCTACATGCACAGGTATTTCTGGAAAACGCGTAAGCACACCAATATCGGGCTTTATCCAATCTGTAAGCAATTTTATATCTCCAGGCTTACCCACACCCATCTCAAGTACTAGCCACTTTGGATATTTTGTTTTAAATATTATAAGATAAATTCCAATAAATATATTTTCAAGCCAGACAAATATATTTGAACGGCCCGAAAGTGCTCCAAGTATTGTGAGAGATAGTCCTATTTCTGTATTAAAATTTTTCTCACTTTTTCGTACATGATGAAATTTTGAAAGCACAGTATAGATAGCATCTTTTGTAGATGTCTTGCCTACCGAACCTGTCACGGCTACTACTTTTGGCTTGTATTTTTTGAATACAATCTTTGCTTCCCAAATTACGATCTTAATTATTATTTTTTTAAAAAATTTTATTGTATTTTCCATATTTTATGTTAGCGGTCTGGTGTGACATTATAATAATTTATCAGGAATTTTGTAATATCTACAAAAGGAGGTATCAATGTCTGAGCAGCATAATTTACACCTTTTGGATTTTTTACATATAAGAATACCAAGAATTTTGGGTCATATGCTGGAAAATACCCAAAAAATGAGTGTAAATTCCTGTCTTCATAATACCCTGTACCATCATCTTTTGCCACTTGCGCAGTTCCTGTCTTTGTGGCCACACTATAATGCTCAAATTTATATTTACCTTCTCCATAAGATTTATCAAATACATTTACAAGCATACGAGATATGGTTTCTGATGATTCAGGTTTTATAATACCCTGCTTTACTACAGGATAAGATAAAATTTCTGAAGTATTGTCTTCATATCGAATTTCTTTTACCAAGTGTGGTGTAATCAAATTTCCACCATTTGCAATTACAGAAAAAGCTCTTGCTGTTTCGACTGGAGTAATAGCAATACCCTGACCAAAAGCAGCCGTAGCATAATCAATATCTTGCTTACTATCTAAATTTCTAATCAAACCTGAAGTTTCATTTGGAAAATCGATACCTGTCTTTTCACCAAGACCATATGACTTCATATATTCACGAAATTTATCACGCCCCATTTGACCTTGAATAAATACCATCCCTGTATTCAAAGATTGATCGAGTACCGTTTGCATTGTAGCCACACCACGAGCTTTTTTATCAAAGTTGTTTATAGTTTTATTGTTTAATATTACAAAACCATTGTCGGTATACTTTGTCTCTGGTGTGACTACTCCCATATCGAGCGCTCCTGCCATCACAAGAGGTTTTATCACAGATCCAAATTCAAACACACTTTCTACCATAGGGTTTCTAAATACAGCGGTATTTTTTACACTACTAAATTCATTTAAATCAAAATTTGGCATTGATGCCATTGCATAGATTTCACCATTTGCAGGATTTATTATAATTCCTCCGATTTGATCTGCACTCCATTTTTCAAAAGTTTTCTTAAGCTCTTCTTCGAGTACATTTTGTGTAGTCGACTCTATGGTCGTGATAATGTCGCCCTCTCTTTTACCTTCAAAATTTTTACCAATATTTGAAAATACTTCTGCAAAAAAATTTACATATATTTCATCTTTTGATTTTGAAAGTGTACTGTTGTAAAATCTTTCCAATCCATATTGACCTACACGGTCATCACCTTTATAAGCTACAAATCCGAGTACATGCGCTGCACTATTTCCACCAGGATAAAAACGCCAGCTTTCTTTAAACATAGAAACGCCCTTCAGTTTTAAATCCGAGACTTTATTTGCTTGTTCTTTTGTGAGCCTGTGTGCAATTTCTTCATACGGATCATTTGTCTTTCCTGCTTTTCGAATAAAATCATCATAGTCGATACTTATTATTTCATTTAAAGATTTATATGCTTCTTCTACATCGAGTATATCTTTTGGTTTTATAGCAATTTTAAAACCAGAAATTACAGTGGCACCAATTACTTCGGTACCATCATTTTTAGAGAAAAATATTCTGCCTCGTTCAAAAATATCACCAGCTGGAGTAGCATACTGACGATCAGCTCTTTCAAGATAATCATTTTTATGTATTACTTGTAAAAAGAAAAGTTTTAATATTAAAATACAAGCAAACAGAAAAATCAAAAACGAAACTACGCGTATTCTTGATTGAAAACTTTTAGTATTCATTAGCGTAATGCTACACGATTGTCCTCACGCTGAGCAAAAATCGTCCCTTTTGCATCGACAAATCCTATGTCTTTACCAAATTGAGCATTTATAGAGTTTGATAGTGCAAGATATTGAAGCTCTGTCTGACTTACATTGTTTCCGATTTCTCTTCTGCTATTTTCAAGAGTTCTTCTTGCTAAAATATTGAAAGTTGTAGACCCTATAAAATACACGTACAAAAGCGATAGTATGATGAGCATACTCAAAAGAACTCGAAATATAATTTTTCTTGTGTATACGTCTTCTCTTGTTTGTTGTGTAAATGTATTTGTTCTCATATTTATATTTTTTCTATAGTTCTCAATTTTGAGCTACGTGAACGTGGGTTACTTATAATTTCATCATCTTTGGGTATTATTGGCTTTTTATTTATTAAAATTCCCTTCTCTTCGTTTGCCATTTTTCTAAAAAAGTTTTTTACAATTCTGTCTTCTAGACTATGAAATGCAATGACTGCAATTCTTCCACCTGGTGATAATCTGTCCCAAAGCTTTTCTAAAGCTATCTCTATAGCTGGTAATTCTGTATTTACAGCTATACGAATGGCTTGAAATGTCCTTGTAGAAGCATGAATTTTAGATTTTTTATAAAATCCACCTACTGCATTTTGTATAATGTCTCGCAAATCTTTTGTCGTCTCAATCTTTTTTAAAAGTCTTTGCTCAACGATTGCTTTTGCAATTCTTCTTGCATATTTTTCTTCTCCAAATCCATATATAATATCGGCCAAGGTTTCTTCTTTCCAATTGTTTACTATTTGTATTGCTGTGATGTCATCTTCTTTTGGATCTTTTTTTAAAGTCATCAAAAGTGGTTCATCACGCAAAAAAGAAAATCCTCTACCCGATATATCTATTTGAAATGAGCTAAGTCCAAGGTCGAGCAATACTTTGTCGACTTTTGCAATATTTAATTCATCGAGAATAATATCACTATCTTGAAAAGCTCCTACTTTAAATACTGTGTCGTGATCCATATCTTTTATTTCTTCTTCTGCTCGCACAAGAGCGTCAGAATCAAGATCAATACCTATCACTTTTACAGTACTACCAAATCGACGAATAATTTCTTTTGTATGCCCTCCACCACCAAGCGTACCGTCGAGGACGATATCACCAGCTACGATTTCAAGGCTGTCGATAGATTCAGAAAGTAGTACAGAAATATGCTTCATAAAAATTTTAAAGAACTCCTATTTGCCCCAATTTTTCTGCGAGGGCGTCGGCTTGCTTTTCTACAACTTGTTTGTAATCATTCCAAGTGTCTTCATTCCAAATTTCTACTCGGTTCTGTACTCCAATCACCACAACTTTACTTCCAAGCTTTGAACGATTTTTCAAATGCTCTGGAATCAAAATTCTACCGTTTGAATCGATACTCACCTCTTGCGCCTGACCAAACATAAAACGAGAAAAACTTCTATTATCACTTTGAAGCATCGAGCTATCTGAAAGCTTTTCAGATATTTTTGTCCATTCTTTTTCCGTAAAAATAGAAAGACATTCATCGAGCCCTGGAGCGACCACCACATTTCTTCCTACTTCTTTGCGAAATTTTACAGGAAGCGAAAGCCTATTTTTATCGTCTAATGTATGTGTATATTCTCCAATAAGCATAATATTTTTGTGTGAAATAAAATTACCCACTTCATCCCACTACCTTTTATTATAAACCACTTTGCCCCACAATACAAATAAAAAACCCACATCAATGTGGATAACTAATAACCCATTAGACATTTTAGATCTAATGTTGTATGATTCTAAATAAGAAAAAGCACCATTATGAAAACAGATGATTTACAGAAAAAATTATTAAACCCAAAACATCCCATGCATAAAGCATACGTGGAACAAGAAAAAAAAGGTTTGGGTGATTTATTTATCCAAAATTTAATTGAACCAAAACCAAAAGATACTTCTCCGTGGTTTAGTAAATTCAAGAACAAAGAACATAATCACAGTTTTTTGAATGCATTAAACTTTTCTAAAAAAATGTTTTCAATTTAATTTTTAGGAAATGTACCACAATATTTTAAAATAGCCTGCAATATCGCAGGCTATTTTTATTCTTTTGGTTTCATTAATGGGAATAGTTGGGCTTCGCGTATTGGCTTATCAATCATAAAAGAAAATAGTCTTTCACCAAATCCAAAACCACAAGTCGGTGGCATACCATGCTCGAGCATATCTACGAATTCCCATTCAGGCATCATTGCTTCGTCATCACCTTTTTCTATTAGCTTTTGCTGAAGCTCAAATCTTTCTCTTTGATCGATAGGATCATTTAATTCTGAAAATCCATTTCCTACTTCACTACCTGCAATAATAATCTGAAATCTTTCAGTAAGTTCTTTATTGTCAGATTTTGCTTTTGCAAGTGGAGATACAAGCTTTGGATGATGTACTAAAAATGTAGGACCAGAAATATTTTTCCTACAATATTTCCAAAGTGTATCCATAAGACGCTCTTTATTCTCACCTTCGTATTTTACTTCGAGTTCGTCTAATTTATTTTTCATTTCTATTTCTTTTGCTTCGAGTACATCTATACCTGTCTGTTTTAGTATTTCATCTCTATAGTCGATTATAGGCCACTCACCAGACAAATCAAAAGTATGACCACGAGTAGTAAACTCGGTTTTACCAAATACTTCAGTCGCAATTTTTTGATACATTTCTTGTACCAATTTCATTCCATCTTTATAATTTGCATATGACCAATAAAATTCCATATTTGTAAATTCTTGTAAATGTTCAGGACTACTTCCTTCATTTCTATAAGCTCTACCTATTTCAAAAGTTTTTGGAAATCCTCCTGCCATCAACCTTTTTTGCCACAATTCACCAATTGAGATACGCAAATATACATCAAGGTCAAAGTCCTTGTGATGAGTCTTAAATGGATTTGCCTCAGCTCCACCTGTGGTGACTTCGAGAGTCGGAGTCTCTACTTCGAGAAATCCTTTTTCTTTCATAAAATTTCGAGTAGCTTCCCAAAATTTTGCTTTTTTATAAAAAATATCTTTAAGCTCAGGTGTCATCAAAAGATCTAAATATCTTTTTCTATATCTTTCATCCGAATCAGTCAGTCCATGCCACTTATCTGGAAGTGGTGCAAGTGACTTTGTAAGAATACGCCAATCTTTTACTTTTATAGTATGCGCTCCAGTCTTTGTAGTAAATAAATTCCCCTTTACTTCTATAAAATCAGCGATATCAATATTGTCAAAAAATAAATTAAAAAGGTCTTCACTAATTTCGTCTTTTTTAAGTAGACCTTGAAATACTCCCGTACCATCATCGAGATTAAAAAAAAGTATTGCACCTTGACCACGCAAAGAAATAATACGTCCTGCTATGGATATATCTTTTTCATTTTTCTCTAAAGACTCAAATTCATTTTCAGCTTCTAGTATAGTATGATCACGATTACACACTGCAGTAAATGGATCCATGCCTGCATTTTTAAGTCGATCCAATTTTTCTAAACGCACATTTTTTAGTTCTTCTAGTGATGCCATATATTATACTATATCAAATACAGTATATTTTGCTAGTCCTTTTGGTGTTTGTATTGAAAATACATCTCCTTTTCTTTTTCCAAAAAGTGCAGCACCTAGTAGTGATTTATTTGAAATTTTATTGTTTGCCATATCTGCTTCTTCAGCACCTACGATACTATATGATATTGTATCTTTTGAATTGTCTTTTTTAATGAGTACAGTCGTACCGATTTCCACGTGATCACTTTTGTGTTTTTTGATTACAATAGAAGACTGAAGCATATATTCAATCTTGTTTATTCTATCTTCGAGCTTACCTTGATCTTCTCGAGCTTGATGATATTCTGCATTTTCTGATAAATCACCAAGAGCTTTTGCAGACTCAAGAGCCTCAAGGATTTCTTTTCTTCGTACATTTTTCAAGTTGTCTAACTCTTCTAAAAATGCTTTTCTTTTATCTTCTGTTATATAATTCTTTTCATCCATAATTTTGCTATTATACATAAAATCTACACATAAATCAATGTAAATTTACTGTATATATTCAGGTGTATTTAGAGACATGTATTGCAGGGTTTGACTCATCACATATGTAGCATTTCCTGATGCTTCTTTTGGACCACGCTCCATAAGTACAGCAAATGCATACCTCGGTTTTTCATATGGGAAAAATCCAATAATCCAAGAATTTGTATTTGTATTTCCATAACCAATCTGAGCTGTTCCTGATTTTGCTGCGACTTCTACACTTTTTATATTTAAAGATTGAGCTGTACCCTCTGTGACTGCTTGGCGCATTCCTTCGTGCACAATCTTCATATGTTTTTGATTTATATCTATCTTTTTATTATTTTTATTTATACTCTCATCACCAAAAACTAAATGTGGTGTTACTAAATTTCCCCAATTTGCAAGACTTGCTACAGCTCTCACCATTTGTATTACAGTCACCTGAAAACCATACTGACCAATAGAAGAGTTATAAGTATCTCCTATACGCCAAATATCACCTTTGAAAGTTTTTGCTTTCCATTCTGGAGTAGGTATTATTCCTTCTTTTTCTGCAACTAAATCGATACCTGTCTTTTCTGTAATTCCAAAAAGTTTTATATATTCATCAATCTTTGAAATACCCATGCCTTTCTGACCTTGATATCCTCCACCAATAACATAGAAATATACGTCGGAAGATACCGCAATAGCATCAGCCATATCTACATATCCAAATACGCCGTGATCTTTAAAAACTGTCTTTTGATCTGGAAAATATGGATTTGGAATTGAAATAGATCCATTTGATAAAATAGTTTTTTTAGAATCAATAATATTCTCATTTAAAGCCCCATATCCTATAAAGGGTTTTACAATAGATCCAGGTGCATACAATCCATTTAAAGCTCTATTTAAAAGAACCTTTCTTTTATCTGTAAAATATTTACCTATCGTTTCTCGGTCTTCCCCCTTTGAAAGAATTTCGGGATTATATTCGGGATAGCTTGTGAGCGCTAAAATTTCTCCATTTTGTATATCCATTATCACACCCGCACCCCCAGTAAAAGATACATTTTTTGCCATTTCAGAAATATTTTTATAAAGTTCTCTTTGTACACGCATATCGATAGAAAGCACCAAGTCTTCCCCGTCTTGTGGTGGAGAGATTATGTTTTCAGATTGAATTTCGTTTTTTACATTTTTCTCTATAATTCTTTGGCCATTTACACCTTTCAATTTTTCATCATACACTTTTTCAACTCCATCTTTTCCAATAAAATATTCCTGCCAATAGAGACCCATATTGTCTTTTGCTGGATAGCTCACATATCCTAATAAGTGCGCAAATCCTCCATCTTGAATATATGCTCTTGTCGGAGATTCAAATTTGTTTTCATTTTCACTATCCCAAGAATTCCAAGCCAATTCTTTTTTATTGCGATCATATATAATGCCTCTATTTGTAAATATAGGATGTTTTAAGAGAGTATTTTTTTCACTTCTTTCTAAGTAGGATTCGCCTTTTTTTATTTGTAAGACAAAAGCTTGGTATGTAAAAATTAAAAATACACAAATATATATAATATTTAAAGCATAGAAATATTTTTTAGATATGGGTCTTTCTAATCTTCCTTCAAATTGCTGAGTGTCGAAATCGGGTAAATTTTTTGCATCAAGAAAAATCTCATCTGGAGCAATCTCAATAATTCTTCTTTTTTTTCTAAAAAATCCCATTATTTGTAGAACACCATAAATCTTTTAGATTTTGATATTAAGAAAAAAATTAATAATGATATTGTAGGTAAATAAAATCGTGAAGCTATGATACGCTCACTTTCAAAGCCATATGTCGCATATACAAAAATTCCGAAAAATATAAATTCATAAAAATTAGAAAAAATAAAAATCCCTATAATAGCAATAGAAAATCCCACCCACCAAGGTAGTAAAAATAAACTCGCTATCAAAAATATATCAAAAAAAACTCTCTTCATATTGAGGCATTATAACACAATATATAAATTCATAAGAGGTTGCTAATTGCCTCTGATTTTACGATAAATAAAACGCAATATCATAAATATCACAAATAGAATAATACCGTAAAACAACCAAGAATTCTTAAATATAAACAAAGCTACGCTTAAAAGATAAAACTGTAAATAAGCTATAGGTTTTTCTGTACCTGATAATGAATCTTTTTTGACTACCTTCTTTTCGTCACTGTCTTTTTGAGTATTATTTTTATCTTGTGTATTTTTAGTACTTTCAGTTTTTATATTGTCTGTTGCCTTTGTATCTGGATTTTCTATTTGTTTTATTTTTTCTTGTGTTTCTTTTACACTATTCTCGATATCCTTACTTGTCTTTTGGCGAAATAAATCAATATCAGAAACCGATGCAGCTACAGGCTCGGCTACACTTTTTGGCAATATATCTACAACCTTTTCTCCTAATTGCTCAAGCTTTTCTGAGGGTAATGCAGAATCAATTCTTTTGGGTATAAATATAGATTCTGTTTTTACTTCATTGTTTGAAAGAGATACTTCTTGACTACTACCACTTTGATTAGAAGTAGCTTTTAAGATACTCGCTTTGATTTGATGATCTCCTGCTGTGACTTTCCAAGAAATAGATATATCTTTTAGTGTAAGTGCTGGTATAGAAACTTCCCTTTCTCCGAGTAATGTATCTTTGTCGAAAAAAGATACTTTTATATTTACAGGTGTATTTTCTCCATTCCAAAAAGCAGTATATATTTTTACATCATCACCTTCAATTAGTTTTGCTTTTGAATACCAAATATCTCCAGATAAAAATCCAGTCGTAGAATCTGTCTTTGCACTCACGCTGATATCACCTACAGGTAAGAATACAAAAGAAAGAATTGTAAAAAATAAAATTATTTTTCTCACTATTGTATTATATACTATTTAAATAAATTTTCACCAATTTTATGTGCTTCTCCTGCACCCATAGTCACTATTATTTCTTTTTCATTTAAAGTTTTCTGTCTTATGGCATCTTCTGCAGATTGAAAATCCAAAAATGCTTGGGATTTTTCTATACCTTCATTTATATTTATTTTTTTTGATAAAATCTCTGAAGATACAGATCCATCATCAGTCTCGCGTGCATAATAAATCGGTAATATTAAAACTTCATCGGCGTCGAAGAAACTATTTGCAAATTCGTCCAACAATAATTTTGTGCGAGAAAATAAATGTGGCTGAAACACGACAATGATTTTCCAGCCATCATCTTTTGGATACAATTCTCGAAAACCCTGAAGTGTGGCTTTTATCTCTGTAGGATGGTGAGCATAGTCATCATATATGAGTGCTCCGCTTTCCAATTTCCCTTTATATTCAAATCGTCTCCATGTACCAGAAAATTCTGAAAGAAATTTTATAGAATCCTGTTTATACACAGAAAGCTGTGATGCCACAGCCATAGCTCCGGCTGCATCCATTTTATTGTGAATACCTGGAACTTTCAATTTTAAATTTTCATCGTAAAAATCCATATAATCTATGACTGTGCATTTTACATTTTTTATAACAGTAGAAATATTTTTACCATTTGTATCACAAACAATAAATCCATCTTCGGGAACTTTTTCTACAAACTCTCGAAAAGCGTTTATAATATCCTCGATATCTTTATAGTAATCCAAGTGATCTTCTTCTATATTTGTAATGACTACAATATTTGGATTGATATTTAAAAATGATCTTCTATATTCACAAGCTTCTACTACAAATAAATCACTCTCACCTTTTATGAAATTTGTTTTAATTGTGTTTTCTGACGAAACAAAAGAAGAAGAATTTGGACCGTGTCGGAGCCCCCGCAGAGAGGGTAAAGCGGACAAATTTTCTTCTTTTTGTTGAGTTGAAATCTTATGAATTTTTATTAAGCTTCCAATAATTACAGTCGGGTCTTTTTTTGCGTCTACCAATATTCGAGCTATCATGCCTGTAGTCGTAGTCTTTCCATGAGTACCACAGACTGCAATGGTATATTTATCTTTACTTATGATTCCAAGCATTTCGGGATATGAGCGTATAGGTATATTTTGAGATTTAAGTTTTTCAAAAAAGTTACTGTCGTAATACTCGATAGCAATTGTGTATACAATCAAATCTGTACTTTCTGGTATGTTTTCATAAGATTGCCCTGTCATGATTTTTGCACCAAGATTTTCAAGGTCTTTTGTAATTTCAGAACTTTGCATATCTTGCCCACTGACTTCTTTTCCAAGTCCTATCATCATACGCGCAATAGCCGAGATTCCAATCCCGCCAATTCCCACAAAATGCACCTTTTGAATTTTATTTAAATTTAATTCCATATTTATTTATAGATCTGATGTGTACCTACTGCATGAAAATATACCAAATCACCAGATTCAAAGGTAAAACCAATTCTGTGTGAATAATTAATAGAGAATGCCCAGTAATCTTTCATTGAACCATTTAATTTGTGTGTTTTTAATTTGGGATCAAAAGGGTTTTTACGAAATATTTTTTCTAATTCGATAGCTTTTAATTTAACCTCTTTAGGTAGCTTTTTAAACTGTTTTTCAAATTGTTTAGAATACTCTATTTGCATAACACAATTACATTAAATCTTTCAGTGACTTGAGTTTTTTACCACCATTGCGAGCAAATTCTCTTTCACTTTTTTCTATGTCTTTTACAAGTCTTTCTTCTTCCAATAATCGAATAGCATCACGAAAAAGCTCACTTGTAGAAGCATACTTAGAGTCTTTCATTAAAGCATCTACGCTTTCCTTCAAGACTGCTGGCACTGAAATTGTGATTGTATTTCTCATAAATCTATTGTATTACATTGTCTTACACTCGTCAAGCTTATTTACTACGCCCTAAATTTAGATATTATTTATAATTTAATTTCTTTAACCAACTATCTAAAATATTTTTAAGTTGCTCCAAATGCTCAGGCTCACGAAATGTATGTGGCGCTCCTTTAATAACATGGAACTCTCTCTCTGTATTTTCTGGTAACAAATCATACAAAACCTTATTATGATCTGGTGGACAAGAAGTATCATTCTCGCCTACAACAAAAAGTACTGGCATATTAAGATTTTTAGCATTTGGTCGTAAATCATGTTTTAATCTTTCCTCCATATGTGACCAAGGTAATCTTTTTATAACGCCAGGTAAAGACTTGCTCATTTCCTCCTTCCAACCTATCTCCTTCCATTAATTCTTCCTGGATAAAATTTTTCATTAGCCTCATAACTATATTGCCCTGCAACCACTAAAGCAAAAGGAAATACTCCTTTTACTTCACTTGGGTATTCTTCGGCATAACGAGCCACGGCATAACCACCAAGACTGTGCCCTGCTAATACAAAAGGTTTTACATACCAATCTTGTTTTTTAGCCCACGCTATGACATCTACCAAATCTTCATAATGCTTTTGCATTGTTGCCTCTTCATACATACCTTCACTTTCACCAAATGAATTTGTTGTATCAAAACTAACAACAATGAAATTATTATTAGTGAGTGTCTTTACTAGACTTAACATGTCTGGTTTGTTTATAAAACCACCTAATCCGTGTATTAGAAAAGCCAAGCCTTTTGGATTTTCAGGCTTTGAAATATTACCGACAATTTTTAGACCATATATATTTTTAATCTCAAATTTTTTTTGCATACTATTTATCTAATATTTTTTTAATATATTCCAGTAATTCTGGAAATTCTGTTTGATTCATAAAATGACCTTTGTTTTCTGATGTATATACGTAATCAGGTTTCAAATTTTCTTTTATAAATTCAAAATCCTCATATGGTATAAATTCATCATTTTTAGAATAAAACATTCCAATATATTTTTGATTCTCTCTTATTTTATCCCAGTTCCAATCTTTATCATAATACCCACTCACCTTCTCGCTCTCTAAACCCAGGTCATTATAACAAGGAGCCACAAGAAGTGAACCGAGAATTTTATTTTCTTCAACATATCGCATAGAAGCAACAGCTCCAGAAGACCAGCCCACAAGTAAAGTATTTTTATCAGCATTCAAGTTTTTCAAATGTGGTAGCCAGTATTCTGCACGAGCAAGTTTTGGGTCAGGAAATGTTTCAAATATAGATTCTACTCCGATTTTATCTAATTCATTTTTGAGCCAAGGTGTCCAAGCAAATTGCCAACTACTTGCCCCATTGCCATGTATAAAAATAATTTTAATCTTTTGCATCCCAATCTTTATTTTAATCCTTTAATTATTTTTATAAACTCATCATTTCTTTCGTATTCATTATTCCATTGTGAGAAGGAAGAAAAAGCTGGAGAAAATAGTATTGTATCCCCTTTTCGAGATAAAGATACAGCTTGATTCACAGCTTTTTTGAGCGTTTCTTCAAGATAGACTTTCCCATCGAGAACAGAAATCCCCTCCATACCAGCGAGCAATTTTTCTGTACCAGTACCTGGAAGCAATACCACACATTTACAATTTTTAGTTATAGTCTCGATAAGAATTTTTACGTCCATACCTTTATCATTTCCACCAATAATAAGCACGACTTTTTCCAGCCCTAAGCCTTGCTTAGGGCTGGAAACTAAAGCGTTGAGTCCAGCGACTGTCGCTTGTGGAGTCGTCGCATTGTTGTCATTGTAAATCTTTACTCCTTTTATAGTTTTTACATATTGCAATCTTCCTTCTACTCCTTTGAAATTTTTTACACTTTTTTGAATATCTTTTATTGGTATATTAAAAATCTTTGCTACTTCTACTGCACAAGACAAATTGTCTTTTTGAAAATCTCCAGGTACTACAAAATCCCAATCTTTTACAGTACTGTCATTTGCGACAATTGTCTTGCTTTCAATATTTTTAGGTAAAAGTTTTTTAACATCTCTAAGTACTACAAGAAAATCATTTTTGTTTTGGTACTTAAAAATGTTTGCTTTATCATTGAAATATAATTTCATAGCCTTACTTATGCTGAGCCCTGTCGAAGTATAATAATTCATATGGTCAGGCATAAAAGTAGTAAATACTGATATATGTGGAGAAATTTTGTCTTCTCCAAATCCTTGCAATTGCCAAGAGTCGAGCTCGAGTACTACTGTATCCCCTTCTTTTACTTTTTTTAGAAGTGGCAAAGTCGAAAGTCCACGTAAGTTTCCAGAAAGATGTATTTCACCTTTCAAAAACTTTTTATTTTCTTTTAAAATCTCATATATGAGCATCGTAGTCATACTTTTTCCACGAGTGCCTGTAATACCTACGATAGTCACACCTGGTGCATATTCTGCAAATAGAGATGCATCCATCTTCACTGGGATTTTATTTTTCTTTGCTTCTTTGATATATACAGAATCCATAGGCACGCCTGGATTTTTTATAATCATATCTCTATTTTTAAAATCTTCCATTCTATGCTCACCTAGTACAAATTTGATAAGCTTAAATTTTGAAAGTTCTTTTACAGATTTTGAAAGCTGTTCTTTTGATTTTAAATCGGTCACCACTAAGTCAGCACCACATTCAGCTAAAAATTTTGCTACACCAAGCCCACGTCCCAAAAGACCCAATCCCATGATTGTGATTTTTTTGCCTTTAAAATTTTCTTTATAATTTTTCATTTGTATTTTCTTTCATTATTTTTTCAATTTCTTCTACGTCATCGAAATGTGAGCGCACACCATTTACCTCTTGATATTTTTCATGACCTTTTCCAGCAAGAAGTACATAGTCACCACTATGCGCAAACGATACAGCTTTTTTAATAGCATCACGTCTATCACTTATCACATATATTTTATTGTCGGGAAAATGAAGAGGTAAACCTTTTTTCATATCGTTTAAAATGTCTTGTGGATTTTCTGTGCGAGGATTGTCGGATGTGAGAATTATGATATCACTATTGTCATATCCTATAGTCGTCATTTGTGGTCTTTTTTCTTTATCACGATCACCGCCACAACCTACGACTGTGATAATCTTTGCATCTGGATTAGATTTTTTTCGTAAATTTTGAATAGTCTTCAACACATTTTCGAGTGCATCAGGAGTATGAGCATAGTCGACTATAGCTATCACAGAATTACTATTTTCTACAAGCTGAAATCGCCCAGGCACACCTGATATATCTTTTAAAATTTCTTTTACTTTTTCTTCATCTTGCCCGAGCAATACACTCGTGGCATATACTGAAAGTACATTGTATGCATTAAATTCTCCTAGCAATTTTGTGTCGAGCCTTGTATTGAAATCTGTATCATTTTTTAAGCTATAAAAATACTTGCGAGCTTTGCAATCCTTGCTCATATACTCACCATTTTTGTCATCAATATTGAAAAGTCCAAAAGAATTTTCATTTAAATTGTCAAAAAAATTTTTCTTTGTATCACGATAATTTTCAAAAGTATGATGGAAATCGATATGGTCATGCGTGAGATTTGTAAATATACCACCCATAAATTCTACACCCTTCATTCTACCTAGATGTATTGCATGAGAACTCACTTCCATAAATACGTATTTACAGTCTGCTTCAGCCATCTCAAAAAACATTTTGTTTAGTGCAATCGATCCTGGTGTCGTAGGAGTCACGCGTGATGTAATAGCTTTATTTTCACCCACCATATCACCCACCGTAGAAATCATACCCGTCTTTATGCCAAGCTTTGTAAATAGAGAGTGGAGCAAGTATACCGTCGTAGTCTTGCCATTTGTACCTGTCACACCAATAAGCTTAAATCGACTCGAAGGATTATTGTAAAAATTTGAAGAGATTGTGACCAATTCTTTTTTAGTATCAGCTACTCTCACATAAGATACACCTTCTTTTATTTCTTCTGGGAATTTTTCACAAACGATAGCTCGAGCTCCTTTTGAAATTGCATCGTCTATATATATGTGCCCATCAGTATTTTCACCCACAATAGCAAAAAATAAAAATCCTTCTTTGTGCTCTAAAGAAGAAATTGAAAGCTCTAAAATAGGTGCATTGATATCGCCTTTTACTTCTAAAATCTTTGTGTCTTTTAGTAATTCTTGTAAATTTCTATTTTCCATATTTTATATTTCAATCATATCAAAATAAGTATATTTACGGAAGTAAAATGTATTTACGTCGTCCTATTTTTGTAGAACTTGCTTGTTCCACTCATACAATACAATAGAGGCAGAAGATGCCACATTTAGAGATTCACATTTTTTGTCGATAGGAATTGATAGCATTATGTCGCATACATCACGAGTCTTTTCTCTTAGACCTTTTCCTTCGTTTCCAAGTATAAATACTGCTGGTGCGTCAAATACTTCTTTACTCAATGGATTTTTTGTATTCATTTCAAGACCATATATCCAAAATCCTTTTTCTTTCAATTCACGTGTAGTGTGATTTACATTTCCAATCTTTACAAGCGGTACACGAAAAGCCATTCCAGCTGAGACCTTGATCACAGCACTAGTAAGCTGAGCCTGATTGTGCTCGGGAATAAATACAGCCGATACACCCATACCAACTGATACGCGGATAATAGCACCCACATTTTGTGGATCTTGAATTTCTCCTAGTATTACTATTGATTTATTGTTTTCTACTTTAAAATCTTCGATAAATTCTTTGTAGCTTAGGACCAATTTCTTTTCTGAAATCAAAGCTATTACACCTTGGTGTACTGCTTCTGTGTCTACCCATCGTGGTAATGATTGTGGGTTTAGTCTTTCTATCTCAATATTGTAATTTTTAGCTAAATCATAAATCCTATCATCTGTGTAGATAAAAAATATTTTTTGTATTGTATGTCTTGCATGCAAGATTGCTTCTTCTACTGCGTGCTTCCCATATACATATATACTATCGGGTTTTTCTTTTTGTAACATCTTTCAATTATAATACAAAAATAGAAAAAAGTAAAGCGATATATATTTATCACATATCGTACAATTTATAAGCAATAAAATGACTAAATCAAATACCTTTAAAATACTTGAAAATTCTTTATTTTTAATGTAATATGATACTTGTATTGCCCGATCGTCTAATGGTAGGACACTGGTTTTTGGTACCAGGTATCGAGGTTCGAGTCCTTGTCGGGCAGCTCGAGGAACATAGGTGACGAAGATACTGAGCTTAGCAAAGCGAAGTGCAGA
>CAZCDN010000004.1:0-504 GCA_964497725.1 uncultured Candidatus Saccharibacteria bacterium
TAAGAGGGAGCTGCTCTACCGACTGAGCTACGGGCGGATAAAAACTAGTTGTATAGTTTTTTGTGCTCGGGAGAGGACTTGAATCTTACAGATTCTGTACACCTTTCGTATTTTTAAAAATTATTAAATTCTAAAAAATATACTCAAGGTCTTCAACTCCTCTCAAAATTAGTAATGAAAATTACTAATTTTTGTGCTCGGGAGAGGACTTGAACCTCCACGGATTTCTCCACTAGTTCCTAAGACTAGCGCGGCTACCAATTACGCCACCCGAGCATGTTCATTTGCAAACTTTGGATTTGTTTACAGTCCACCCGGTTGGAATCGAACCAACGACCAATCGATTAAGAGTCGAGTGCTCTACCAGCTGAGCTACGGGTGGATATTAAAATACTTGGGCATTATACATTATATTTAATTATACTTCAAATATTATTAACTCCCGGAAAAACTTTATTTTTTAGTGTATTTTGTGTATAGTGGGTTACACAAGTCTTTGGCGTG
>CAZCDN010000004.1:514-8357 GCA_964497725.1 uncultured Candidatus Saccharibacteria bacterium
AGATTTTAAAATCATAGCATAAATCTCAAGAAAAAGGAACATTTCGACCAAAATCCCCTTTCATTCTAAGTATTAATCCAACTTGACTTTTATACTTAAAAGTGATATAATATATAAAAATTAAATGTAGAACCTTAAAAAATAAAAAAATGACAACAGAAGAAAACGATTACGAAACATCAGAAAAAGATGGAGCACCTTGGACAGTACTAGGTATATGTTTAGGTTTGGTTATACTCTTAGGTATAAATCTTTTACAAAACTTCTCTTTTATTACATTAGCTCTAATGCTATTACCTATGGCTTATGCTTATTATGCCATAGAAATATTAGAACCAAATGAAATAGGAGGGTATATATTAAGAGAAAAAATAACAGGAGAATTTACAACACAAGGTGGTATTAAAGCAAAAATACCCTTTTTAGAAAGAATTGCTAAATTTGAAGTAGGTATGTTTGTAATGGAGGTTGAATACAACAATCTTACACTAAACAGAGGCGACAACGTATCTGGAAAAGTACTTCTTACTCTAGATATTAGTAAAAAGTATTTCAACATTCTTTATGGAATCACAGATGGAAATTTTAACAGAGAAGTAATCAAACAAAAAACTCTAGAAAAATTCAAAGAATCTGTGCCTGCCAAAATGGCTACTGCTCTTGAAAGATATTCTAACATACATGGGATTAATTCTATTGATGAAGGCAAAGAATTTGAAAAAATAGTTAAAAAAGAAGAATTTGCAAAAATCCTTCAGAAAGTTTTAGCTCGTTACGATGAAACCCAGGAAGAAGGTTACCGATGGAACGATTGTTTTGGTCTTGAGTTAAAAAAAGTAGAAATTCCTACTCCAACAATAACTGGAGGATTGTACGAAACTTATCGTAAAAAAGAAGAATCTAAAGAAGCTAAGCCACTTGCAACAGAAAAAGCAAAAGGCTTCGGTATGTATTTTAAACAATACGTTACAGATTACAAAAAACTGACAAAGGATTTAAATCCAGAAAAAGAAACTCTAAGTAAACTACGTGATGAAGCCATAAAGCTTTACCAACAACAAGAAGGAGCTGATGTACGCTATTATGATGGTCTCAGTGGAAGTAACATAATGGTTTAAATTATGAAATACTTAAATTGGATCAAGAAGGTGCCTTTGATAGTCGGAGGTCTTCTAATTTTATTTGCTTTGTTTTTTTTAATCAAAAGAAATCTTGGTGAAAAAAGAAACAGTAGAGCATCAACCGAACAAGGTTCGGGGGTGGTAAAAGTAAAAAAGCCGTATACTAAAACACACAAACTTTTTGAAAATGAAGAAACCTATATAATCGAAAGTGGTTATAGAGCTGAATTTTCTGAAAGAGTTGGTAGACTGTATTGGCTTACCATTGATGGTAAAGAAGTTCTTGTGGGTGATGACATCTACGATGAATTTGGAAACTATCAATTAACTTACACTTTACGCAAGCATGAAAGTGCTAATGCAGAAGAGGTAGTGATCGTAACTCTAACACCATTACTAAGGTAAGTAGTGTAAACAAACAAAAAGCGAGACCAAATGGCCTCGCTTTTTTTTATTGCACATTTAAAAAATTATTTAATTTTCCATTTATCTATATTGACCTCTCCTGTATCTTGAATTTTAATATTTTTTTCTCCTACAGAGTTCAGTACAATTCTCATAATTCCAAAAACTGAAATCATTATAAACATACCAATCACTCCCCATATCATATGAGATTTACTCTCAGTACGAATGGACTCATTTTCAGGATTCAATAAATATCTTACGACACCGTAGATAAATACTACGAGTGCCACTGCAAAAATCAATACTATAAAAGGATTTAGGATTACCTTATTTATAGAATTTACAAGAGAACCAATATTTGCTCCATATGCAACATTTGTAAACATAAATTAAATTAACAACCTCCTCCAGGAATACTTGGTATCGGTACACAAGGAATTTCATTTGGTTTTAATTGCTGTCTGTCTATTCCGAGAGTATTGTTTATAACTGCTACAATACCCCAAAATGAAAGTATGACAAAAAGACCAATAAGACCATTTATGATGTGCATACGAGCTTCTTTCTTCTTTTGATCATCACCAGAGATGACATAAGTAATTACACCCCACATAAAATACAATACTGCTATACCTATCAAGATAGGCATAAGAGAATTTAAGAGGACTTGAATTCTTTCTAAAATCAAAAAGGCGTTCATATTGTTTATATTTTTAATTAATGTTTAAAAAACGACCAAAACTATCTAGCACAGCGTATTCCAAGAGGAATATTTTCAACACAAGGCACATCCGTAGGATTAAGCTTTGTAGGACCCACACCGAGAGTATTATTTAAAAGTCCTACTATACCCCAAAATGAAAGTATAATAAAAAGACCAATAAGACCCTGTATAATGTGCATACGAGCATCCTTCTTCTTTTCTTCATCACCTGAAATGACGTAAGCAATCACACCCCACATAAACCATATCACTGCTATACCTATCAAGATAGGCATTACCACATTCAAGAGCTGTTGTAGTCTTGATAACACAAAAAAAGCATCAACCATATATTTATATTTTAATTAAAACTTAATAAAAGCGACCGTTTAATAATAAACTTATAAACTAATTATATCACAAATAAAACAAAATCAAGCTACTTATTTGATAGTTGTGGGATAAGAGGCTTTAGGCCTATCGTCTTTGAAAGTATACCTACAAGTCCCCAAATTGAAATAATCACAAACAATGCAATTATACCCCATATCATAAATTGTTTTCCTTGCTTTTTCTTTTCTTCATTGTCGGGATTCAATACTTGTGATATCACACCCCAAATAAAAGCTACCACAGCAATTGCTATCAAAAGAGGTACTACTGATCTTGAAAGTATACAAGTACCCAAGTTTAGTAAATCTGCAATTGTCTTTATTGTACCTATATTACACATTTTATTTATCTAGCTTCAGTTCTAATTTGCTCGACCGTACCCACTATTGCATTTGCCAATACCCAAGCTCCCAAGAGAAGCCCTGCTCCTATTAGTGTATACATCAGAGCTTGTTTTGCTGTCTTTAATTGTTCTGCATTTCCTTGAGCTTTTACAAAAAGAAAACCCGTGTATATGATAGCGATAGCTACGATTGGCACACCTACTGTAATTACGATATTTAAAAGTTCCTCCATTAATTGGGGTATAGTTGAAATATTGCCTAGTGGATTTTTAATTCTCGCGTCTATATTTGTACTCGAAGTATTCCCTGCACCTGCACCAGAACCATTACTATTCCCGGCACCTGCACCATTAGCCGCACTTAATGAAAACGGAAAAATAATCATAACTGCAAACACAAACACAAAACTATATTTTAAAAAGTTTTGTATAAAGAGATATTTATTTTTTCGAATTTTATTCATAATTATATTTTACTTTTATTATCATATAAACACAAGGACTATATAAACATAGTGCCATTATATCCAAGTGACATAAGTATAGTCCTTACTATAAGCCAAGCTGAAAGTGCAATCACGTATCCAATGATCATATTTTTCATCATACCTTTTGCCTTAGTCACATTGTTCTCACTACCCCCAGAAAATAAATATAAAAATCCAGCATATGCAAATATAATAGCTGCGAGTGGTGTAGCAAAATATATCAAAAGAAATTCTATTATATTGTTTGCTGTGGCTATCAATTCATTGAAATTGCACGGTCCACCAGTCTCAGCATTTCCATCTACAGCACCACAAGTAATCAATCTCTTTGCATGAGACACAAATGGAATTGCCACAAAAGCCCATAAAGTAAATGCTGACAATATCTTTTTATTTATATTTTTCATTATTTTTATTTTAAAATTAATTCAAGCTCTGATTGTAATCTATTCATAGAATCAAGTATTGAAGCTCTACCTGAGACAATATTTTCCACAAATCTAGAAAATATCTCATCCGTAGTATTATTGTTTGGATCGAGCCATGTACGCAAAGATATCGTAGTCTTAAAGAATGAATACAAGTATGGATCAGCAGGATCTTCTTTTAGGCTTGCTTTCAATGCAGGTGGCAATGAAAGTGCCTTTGAAAACAAGTCAGCATATCCTGGAGAACTAAAGCCATAAGCCACCCCAAATGCCCCACTCAGATTTGTAGAATTTTTATTTATCGCAATAGCATATATGTCTCCAGAAGTCTTTTTGTTTTTCTCATTTCGGATTTGGAATACTTCGCTCACATCAAAACTCAAATTTGGATTCACTTCTTCTATATCAAAAAGCTCACTTGCATGACCAATATAAAATGCAAGTGCATTTCCTGTAAATAAATCTTTAGAATTTATCATTCCCCTATTCCAAGAATAGGCTGATCCAAGTGGATTTGAAAATTCTATAAAGAACTTTACCAATTCATCATTTATAGGAAAAGAAAGACCTCCGTCTTTATAAAAATCTACTGATACAGTACCATTTTCTCTTTTTGTAATATTGTTTCCACTTTGAAGAAATAGCATTGAGAGTATATCTTTGGCATTTGAGATATTTGAATACGAGCCAAGTGCAATCATACTTTGAGTGATTGTACCGTCTGATCTTTTTTTTGTAAGCTTATCATTCAATTCAAAAAGCTCATCCCAGTACAAGGGTGGCGCAGATATGCCAGCATTTGAAAGCAGGCTCTTGTTGTAAAAAATCATAAGCGGGTCAACAACTACAGGCAATGCATCTATACCATTTTCATCCAAAAAAATACTTGCACCATCTATAAAAGTATTCTGAAAAACTCTTTTTGAAAAACTAGTATAGGGTATTTGGTATATAAAGCTTTTATTTTGTAATACATTTTTATTTGAAACAAAAAATAAATCAGGTGCTTCATTTTTTGCAAAAGCAGAAAGTAAATCATTGTCATAAGTATTTTTGTCTTTTCTAAAATATTTTATATTCAATTCTTTGTTGTCAGCACTAATAGTATCGAGCACTTCACGTACCTGGCTTTCCTCAAAAGTCCCCCACACCACTACTTGCCCCACGATACTTGTAGTATTTTCACTCTTTTGGCCAATTGGTAATAGTCCAGAAAATATAAGTACAGCAAATACAAAGAATGCTAAAAATACACCGATTAATATTGTTTGGAAATTATTTTTCATATTTTAAAATTATACCATAATGATGCTCACCTGTATTTATTTTCTCCACAAAAGAAAAACCTTTTGCTTCAAAAAATGCTCGAGCTTTTTGTTCATCAAATATGCTTTCTTGTCTTGGGCCCATACCCATAAATGAATCAGTCCAATCTATGACGACGACTCTTCCACCTGATTTTAAAATTCTTTTCACTTCTGATACACATCCATCTTTATCTTCTATTTGAAACATGACATTGGCAAGCAAAACCACATCGATCAATGAATCGGCTATATGAGTACCACCTAATACTTCTATGTCACCTAAAATTGGCTCTACGTTTCCTGTATGCTTAGCTTTTATTTCATCTTTTAATTTTAAAAATAAATTATTTTGAACTTCTATTGCGTAGACTTTTCCATTTTCTCCAATTCTCTCTGCGCAAGCAATAGAAAATGCACCAGTACCAGCGCCTAGGTCTGCAATTTTAAGACCGGGTGTGATAGCAAGTGCACTTACGATTTGTTTTGGATTTAAAAACATAAATAAATTATACCATATTTATTTTTATCTATATAGATTTTATAAACAGGTCACAGATGCGATAGAATCACCAGCACGAAGCTTCATGATAGTCACACCCTGAGTTTGTCTTCCAGATGATGGAATTGATTTCAAATCCACACGAATGACTTGGCCTTTTTGTGACACAGCAATAATTTCAGATTCATCTCCTACTATTTTTGCTACGATTAATTTACCAGTCTTTGCTGTGACTTTTGAAGTCTTTATTCCAGAACCTCCACGTTTTTGAATTTTATATTCTTTAGTCAAAGTCTTTTTTCCAAATCCAAGAGAACCCATTACTAGGAATGAAAGCTCTGTTTCCCCTTGACCAATCTTGTCTACTCCTATGACATAGTCGCCTTTTCCAAGCTTGATACCGCGCACACCACCTGCCGTACGCCCCATCTCACGAATATCTGATTCTTTAAATCGTATTGATTGACCTTCTGCAGTAGCAATGATTACATCATCTTTTTTATTTACAGGCAACACGGCTTCGAGTTCATCATTTTTAGTAAGCTTTATAGCAATAAGTCCACTGCGTCTTACATCTTCAAAACTCTTTGCAGATACTTTTTTAGCTACACCCTCTCTTGTCACCATCATAAGATATTCGATAGCACCTTTTGCTTCTTTTTCTATTGGTAAAATAGAAGTAATTTTTTCATCATCAGCAAGTGATATAAAGTTCATGATTGATTTACCTTTTGTCGCACGCTTGCCTTCCGGTATTTCATACATTTTTATTTGATATGCTTTTCCTTTATTTGTGAAAAATAGTACATCGTTGTGTGTATTTGTAGATATGAGACTTGTCACAAAATCTTCATCCTTTGTCTCTATATCGACTACGCCCACACCTCCACGCTTTTGTGTACGATATTCATCAGGATCTGTACGTTTTACATATCCACCTTTTGTAAATACGAGCACTGATTCTTTATTTGAAATAAGGTCTTCATCGTTTATATTTTTTACATCACCTTTCATGATTTTTGTACGACGCTCATCTCCGTACTTATCTTTTATATCAGAAAGTTCAGAAGCTATGACTTCGAGCATTTTCTTTGGACTTGCAAGCAAGGCTTCAAATTCTTTTATTAATGCTTGTTTTTCTTTTAATTCATTTTCAATATTTTTTCTTTCGAGACCTGCAAGTTTTTGCAATTTCATTTCCAATATTGCAGTCGCTTGGATATCAGAAAACTTAAATTTCTTTATCAAATTTTCTTTGGCAGTAGATGTATCTTTTGAAGCACGAATAATTTTAATAACTTCATCAATATGATCAAGTGCTTTTTTAAGACCGAGCAATATATGCTCACGGTCTTTTGCTTTTTTCAAATCAAATTCTGTGCGTCTTTTTACTACCACTTGTCTATGAAGAATAAATTCTCCAAGCATAGACTTGAGTGACAAAGTTTGTGGTATGCCATCTACTAATGCCACCATATTGAAGTGAAATGCTTGCTCAAGTTGAGTCTTTTTGTAAAGGAAATTTAAAATTCTTTGTGGATTTACACCACTCTTTAAGTCAATCACTACTCTTATATCTTTTGTGGATTCATCACGAAGACCTTTTATACCTTCGAGCTTTTTTTCTCGCACAAGTCCCGCGATAGCTTCTACTAAGTTTTGTTTTACTACTCTATATGGTAAAGACGTGATAATGATTTGATATTGTCCATTTTTTTGTTCTATTATTTCGGCTTCACCTCTTGTGACTACACCTCCACGCCCAGTAGAATATGCATGTAACATATCTGCATGACCATAAGCCACACCTCCCGTAGGAAAATCAGGACCTTTGACAAATTTCATCAAGTCTTCTGTAGTCGCATCTTTGTCTTCTATCAAGTGAAGGGTTGCGTCTACTATTTCATTTAAATTGTGTGGCGCAATATTTGTAGCCATACCCACAGCAATACCTAGTGTACCGTTTAAAAGCAAGCTTGGTACAGCTGTAGGCAATACACTTGGTTCTTTTTTAGTTTGATCATAGTTTGGTCTAAAGTCTACAGTATCTTTTTCTAAATCAAGAAGTAATAGTGCAGAGATCTTTGACATTTTTGCTTCTGTATAACGCATCGCCGCAGCATTGTCTCCGTCGATAGAACCAAAGTTTCCTT
>CAZCDN010000004.1:8376-17406 GCA_964497725.1 uncultured Candidatus Saccharibacteria bacterium
GCCATACCTACCATCGAATCATACACAGCCACATCTCCATGAGGGTGATATTTTCCGAGCACATCTCCGACTACTGCAGCCGATTTTCTAAATCGCGCACTATGAGTAAGTCCCATTTCTTGCATAGCAAAAAGAATTCTTCGGTGCACAGGCTTTAATCCGTCGCGCACGTCAGGAAGAGCACGAGAAGTAATCACACTCATCGCATAGTCAAGATACGCATCCTTCATTTCAGAACTAATATCTGCTGATATTACATTTTCTCTTTCTTCCCCACTTGTTTCTTCAATATTTTTCTTTGCCATAATTATTTATTTACTGGAATTAAATCTATTACTTTTGTATTGTCTAAATTTTCTTTTTCTATTGTATCATCTTTTGTGTTTTTTATATTTGCCTTACCTGCACTTGCTGTCATATTTTGAAATATATTTTGAAATTTTGAACCCAAAAGTTTAAATGGTTTTATATCTTCTTTTGTCTCTTGTACTACTTCTTTTTTTGTAAATCTATGAGTAAGTCCATATATCCACAAGCTCACAATCAAAGTCATGATTATAGCCAATGATACAAAAAGAATTTTCTTTCTGTGTGATTCTGGCTTTTCTCTTAGGTTTGAAATAAATTTTTCCATAATATTTTTATGCTTCTATTACTATTATATGACTTTCTTTTCCTATCAAATCTTTTGACTTAATAGTGAGCTTGTCTATACCTTTTTGTCCTTCTTGACCACCCTCTTTCAAAAATGCTTTTATATTTTTATCATTTTTTTCAAAATCCATAGGGATAATAATACTTGGGTCAAAAGAAGTGGCGAGCTTATATGCTTCACTTGGACTAAGTGTACCTTCACCAGAGATTGGCACAAATACAATATCTGCTGATTCCATTTTTTCACGAGACTCCGCCGAAATCTTTTCATTGTTTATAGGACCAAGAAAACAAATAGACATACCATCTACAGAAAAAGAATATATTGTATTAATGTATTTATTTCCATCTATTTCAGCATTTGCTCTCACACCTTTTATAAAAATATCTTTAATTTCATAATCTCCAGGACCAGATATTTGAAATGGTGCAGTTTCTCCATGAGATAGATTTTCAAACCCATTGTAGTCTGCGTGATTTGTAGTAGACAGAGCCATATTTGCTCCAAAGCGATTTACCTTAATTCCAGATTTTGAATCTTTACTAATTGGGTTTATTCCAATAGTAAGTTCTCCTAGTTGTATTTTAAAAAATTGTTTTCCAAGATATGTGATAATCATTTGGCTATTATACCAAAAATTAAATAAAAAAAGAAGGGCCGACCATGAGTCGTCCCTTTTTCTTTTTAGAAATTTACACCGCTAACCAGATCATCTACTGGAAACGGTAAACTTAGCGTAGTCGTATACAAACTCCTTAATGGAGGTTCTGGTACAAAATGCAAAGTACAAGACCCTTCGTTTTGTTCATCTAGAATATCTGCTATTATCTCAAAAAGCAAATCTCTAAATTCCCCATTTGGTACAACTAAAATAAGGTTTGAGTACCTAGAATGATTGAAAATGTCCATAAATTTATAAACAAATTTCTTTAAAAAATAATCATTCTGTAACCCGATCAATGGGTCAGGAACATACTCCATGGCAGTATTATTTCTTTCAAGAAAAGATCCTACTCCCTGGCTTATTTTCCACTTTCCATTTAAACACTTTAAGTTACTATAAGTACTATAATTCTCTCCTACCAAAAAAGTCCTTGTTTTCGGTAGATAAAATATTTTTTTACTCATAACGTATATTTTTTTATATTATACTACAAACAAAAAGTTAAGTCAAGCTAAGATCTTCCCACAATCCCAAAGTTCTTATTAGGTCAATCCTATTAAAACCTTGTTGTTTTTCTAATGAAAAAGAACACCTACAATCTTTGATATGTTTTTTTCTAATAGAAAATTTTACTTCTGGATACAAGCTCATCATTAAAGGAATTGCATCCAATAAATCTTTATGAAAATTGCCATCAAATACAATCAAAGCGAGCTTGTGTCTCATTGCAAGCTCGTTATTAATAATTTGAATTAAGAAATCTTCACTGTAATTAGGATTGGGTACATATTTACCCAGAAGTACGTAGCCAACTGAATTTTCATTTAGAATTCTTAAGGATTTTTCAACAAAAGAGTTTCCTAAAAAACATTCAACTATTGGGTTACTCCTATTATTTAAAGGAACGTAGACACCATCTATTCTTTTATCAAAAGGAATAAAATGGAATAATGTAATATTTTTTAAATTTGCCATAGCTGTACTTTTTTCTTTAAAATAACATTTATAGAAGATTGTGTCTATAATCTTTTCCACTTGTAAAAAATACGTATATATAGTATAGTAAATCTATTATTAGCAAGTGGAGCGAGGATAACCCTACCCTTTTGGATAGCCAATCAAATCGTAGAACCCGCACCTAACCGCTAACCCTTCGGCAAGCTCAGGGCAAGTCCCTTTTGCAAACCATCGGATAATAGGCGGTTTTTTTATTTAAAATTATTATGACAACAAAAAATACAACTGAAGATGTAAACATAAAGCCTGAGCTTTCAGAGATTGGTAAAATGCTAGACAAGACAGCATTGCCACCAGTTATTGATGCGCTTATAGAAGGTGAAGTTATATCTATCGGTAAAGCATCAGTGTTCGTAGACATTGCACCATTTGGTACAGGTATCATTTATGGACGTGAATTTATAAATGCACGCGACATTATCAGAAAGATAAGTGTAGGCGACAACGTAAAAGCAAAGATAGTAGATACATCAAATGAAAATGGCTATATCGAGCTTTCTCTAAAAGAAGCTCGTCAAGCATTGATTTGGAGTGAAGCTGAAAAAGCAATCAAATCAAAAACTGTTCTTGATCTTATGATCAAAGAAGCAAATAAAGGTGGTCTTATACTAGAATGGCAAGGTATCCAGGGATTCCTTCCAGCATCACAATTAAAAAGCGAACACTATCCACGTGTAGAAGATTCTGATAAAGATAAAATCTTGAAAGAACTTAAGAAATTGGTTGGTAAAAGAATCGAAGTGATTATGCTATCAGCTCTTCCAAAAGAAGGTAAGCTTATATTCTCTGAAAAAGACAATAATCCAGAAGAAAGAAAAGAGATAATCAGTAAATACAATATCGGCGATACAATAGAGACAGAAGTAGCAGGTATTGTAGACTTTGGAATATTCTTGAAATTAGAAGAAGGATTAGAAGGACTTGTACACATTTCTGAAATCGATTGGGGGCTTGTAGAAGATCCACGCACAATGTTTAAAATAGGAGACGCTGTAAAAGCAAAAATTATAGAAATCAAAGATGGTAAAATATCTCTTTCTGTAAAAGCTTTAAAAGAAAATCCTTGGAAAGAATTTGAGGAAACCTTGAAAAAAGGCGACATCGTAAGTGGTGTAGTGATCAAGTTCAACAAGCACGGTGCTCTTGTATCTATCAAGCAAGGAGTAGCAGGACTTGTACACAATTCAAGTTTTGGTGCAGAAGAAAAATTGAGACAAAGTCTTGAGCTTGGTAAATCATACGATTTCCAAATCACTCTCTTTGAACCAAAAGACCAGAAAATGACTCTCGTATTCTTGGATAAAGACGCAAAGTAAAACAATAAAAAAACCTAGGCATTGCCTAGGTTTTTTTATTGTTTAATTATAAGTATTCATCGCTTTTTCTTTTCCGTCTTTTACAAGAGATACTATTATCTCATTTACTTTTGGAGTAATTTCTTTTTGAATTTTATCAAGCTCATTTTGATTAAAATTTCCAAGCACATCGGGTTTTCTCAAAATATCGTTTTCATCGATTATAGACACACCTACTCTAATACGTATAAACTCTTTCGAATCAAGAGCCTGCATTATAGATTTTACTCCATTATGCCCACCATCTCCCCTATCATAAGAGATACGAATAGCACCAAGTGGCAAATCGATATCATCATGTATGACGACTATATCTTCTGTATTGTTTGAAAAGTTTTTAATTAAAAAAGGTATTACTTTTCCAGATTCATTCATAAAAAGATTTGGTTTTATGAAATTTACTTCTTTCTCTCCGATTGTCATATTCCCAATATCTGCATATGAATATTTATTTTCAGTCCATTCTTTTACGAGCTCACACGCAATAAGTGTAGCCACATTGTGTCTTGTGTTTTTGTATTTTTCACCAGTATTTCCTAGAGCTATAAAAGTCATCATGTGTGAAGTATAATTGAAAAAAGTTTTTAGTGCAATTTTTTTAAAAAATATTTTAAATACGCTATGACACACATTCTTCTATTCCGTCAATTTGTTTTTTGTGATAAAATCTTTTATATGCAAGATCAAAAAAATATAAATCTAGAATCTACCGAAGAAAAAGAAAAGGGTAATTTTGAAAAAATAAAAGATTCGGCTGTTGAATTTTTTAAATTCGCAATCATAGCCCTTATTATCGTACTACCTATCAGGACTTTTATCGCTCAGCCTTTTATAGTATCAGGTGATTCTATGTTCCCTACTTTTCACAATGGTGAATATCTCATAGTCGACGAACTCTCATACAATTTAAAAAAGATACATCGAGGAGATGTAGTGATATTTCGTTTTCCAGGCAATACAAAAAAGTTTTTCATAAAAAGAATTGTAGGTCTACCAAATGAAACTATAAAAATAGATGGTGGTAATATAAAAATAATCAATGATGAAAATCCTGACGGTTTTAATATAGAAGAACCATATATAGTAGAAAATTTTTACACAGAGAATACATATACTACAAAAGATGACGAATACTTTGTGATGGGAGACAATAGAAACAGAAGTTCTGATTCCAGATCTTGGGGAACTGTACCCGAAAAATTACTTGTCGGGCGAGCCTACTTACGACTCTTCCCTGTCGCTCAAGCTTCTTACTTACCAGGTTCACTAAATAAATATCAATAAAAATATGCCAACACAAAAACCAACAAAAAAAACAAAGAATTTTTCAAAAGTAAAAGGTACTCGAGATATCATGGGCGAGCAGTATTACAATTACCAAGGTTTTTTTGAAAAAGCTCAAGAAATTTCAGAATACTACGGTTTTCAACCTATTCAAATACCAGTGATGGAATACGAAGACGTATTTACTGCGAGTGTAGGTATGGGTACAGATATTGTGGATAAAGAAATGTATTCATTTAAAACAAAAGGTGGAGATAGACTAGCACTTCGACCAGAAGGTACAGCTGGGGCCATGCGTGCATATATTGAAAATGGTATGCAATCTTTACCTCAGCCTGTGATGCTTTACTACTATGGTCCATTTTTCCGTCACGATAAACCACAGCGTGGAAGATATAGAGAGCTTACACAATTTGGTATAGAAATAATTGGTACAAATAAAAGTATTGCCGACGCTCTTGTGATTAAAACTACAATGGCAATCCTAGAAGAAGCTGGCGCAAAAAATCTTATCGTAGAGATAAATTCTATTGGTGATAAAGATTGCCGACCTGGATACATAAAAGAACTTACAAATTATTATAAAAAGCATTTGAGTGATTTACCTGCAATAGACAAAGAAAGATTAAAGACAAATCCTCTTCGTATACTCGATTCAAAAGAAGAAAAAACTATTGAAATAAATGCGGGCGCACCCGACTCTGTGAGCTTTTTAAATAGTGAAAGTAAAAAACACTTTAAGCAAGTATTAGAATATCTTGAACAAATGGAAGTTCCTTATCGTATAAATAAAAATTTGGTTCGAGGACTTTCATACTATACACATACAGTATTTGAAATCTTGGAAGTACCAGAAGAAGAAGGATTGACTCCTCTTGCACTTGCTGGAGGCGGAAGATATGACTACCTTGCAAAGACTCTTGGTGCCAAAAAAGATGTACCAGCAATGGGTATGGCTATAGGAGTAGACAGAGTAGCCGATTCTCCATGGTGTGCAAAAATGTGTCCTCGTATTGGTAAAAAAAGTAAAATGTACTTTATCCAATTAGGTTTTGATGCAAAATTGAAATCATTAAATGTAATTGAAATATTGCGTAAAGCAAAAATTCCAATAACTCAAGCATTGTCAAAAGATAGCCTTAGTGCACAGCTTGCCGTAGCTGAAAAAAGTGGGATGAAATACGCTTTGATTTTTGGACAAAAAGAAGCGCTTGAAAATTCTGTAATAGTTCGCGACATGGAAAGCCGTTCTCAAAAAACCGTACCCCTTGAAAAACTTTTAGAATATTTAAAGACTTTAAAATAGATGGTTGAAATTGTGCAAAATGGACACAAAGTATTGAGAGAGGTAGCAAAACCTGTCGATATTTCTGATATTACAAAAAAGAAAATCCAGAAAATAATTTCTGACATGCAGATTGCGCTTTCCACTCAAAGTGATGGTGTGGCTATTGCTGCTCCACAGATTGGAGTACCATTACGCATATTTGTAGTTTCTGGTAAAATTTTTGATGAAGATTTTGTAAGAAATGAAGGATTGAAAAATAAAATAAAACCTGATTTCAAAGATTTAATTTTTATAAATCCTGTATTTATAAAAATTTCAAAAGATAAAAAATTGCTCACCGAAGGATGCCTCTCAGTACGCCCATTATATGGGAAAGTACGCAGAGCCACAAAAGCTACAATGGGAGCATATGATGAAAAAGGAGAATATTTTGAAATGGATGGAACTGGACTTCTCGCTCACATATTTCAGCATGAGACTGATCACCTGGATGGAATTTTGTTTATCGATAAAGCAAAAGACATACACGAAGTAATAGATGGCGAACGCAATGCAGAAAAATAATCTAAAATTTGCATACTGGGGTACACCAGAAGTCGCAAGCAAGACTCTGGAAATCTTGATGTCATCTGGATATATACCTGCAGTTGTAGTCACAAGCCCCGACAAGCCATCAGGACGTGGTCTTGTCATACAATCTACTCCTGTAAAGATTCTTGCGGAAAAACACAATATAGAGGTACTTACTCCAGAAAAAATTGATACTGAATTTATTGATAAAATTTCATCTTTAAATTTAGAATTAAATATTGTCGTGGCATATGGGAAAATCCTACCAATAGAAATTATAAACATGCCAAAGTTTGATACATTAAATATTCACTATTCATTACTTCCAAAATATAGAGGTGCATCACCTCTTGAGTGTGCTCTTTTAAATGGGGATAATGAGACAGGTGTAAGCATACAGAAAATGGTATTTAAAATGGATGCCGGACCAGTAGTTGCTGAGAAAAAAATATCTATAGACAATAGTATCGATAAAAATACACTTCGTGAAATCTTAATAAATGAAGGCGGAAAATTGCTCACAGAAATAATTCCGAGCTATATAGAAAACAAAATCATACCAAAAGAGCAAGATGAAAATCTTGCTACACGATGTGGAAAAATTAAAAAAGAAGATGGTGAGATAAATTTACAAGATCAAGATATTGTAAATTGGAATAAATATAGAGCCTATAGTGGGTGGCCTGGAATATTCTTTTTTAAAGACGGAAAAAGAATAAAGATCTCAAAAGCAAAATTTGAAAATGACAAATTTACAATAGAAAAAGTAATACCTGAATCCAGCAAAGAAATCAATTATATAAATATCTAAACTACTTTATCTAAAATAGATCCTACTACATAAGCGACAGTTGCTGCTACACCACCAACAAATAAAGTTTCGATTATTGATTTAATGCGTGAAGTTTTAGTAATTTTTGCACGAACCTGACCTATCATCAAAAAAGCTACTGACGTAAAAATAATAGAAAACAAAAATTCATTTCCTTGCCATACACCAAATAAAGCACTTATTATATAAGAAAATAATGGTACACTTCCCACAACAACAAAAGACATAAAAGTAGCGAGGGCTGTTTTGATTGGACTATGATCTGGTATTAATCCACTTTGTGCTTGGTGAGATTTTTCTGAAAGATAATTACTAGATGCCATTGAGAAACCATCTGCCAATACATTTGATACACCCAAGATAAGCACTATGGCTGGACTTAAATTTGCCCCAGCTACACCAGCAATAATAGCAAAAGTGGTGACAGTACCATCTAATGCTCCATATACAAATTCAGCTAAATAATTGTGAAGAAAAATTTTTATATTCATCTAATATTTAGAAGTAAAAGGATTACGCTTTGATATTCCTTTCACCATTTTTTTAATACTTAATGCTCCCCTTTTAAATAAAGTTGTCTTTCTACCACGCTTTCTTCTTATTTCTTTCAATATTTGTTCTTTTGTATCGTTTATAGATACATACAAATCTAGACCTTCTGTCCTAGCAAAATAATTTTCTCCACTTGAACTAATATCAAATTCCGCAAGAAATATATCGCCATTGTTATGATGATTTGTGGTCTTCCCTACTTCTACTGTGACTAGAGCATCTTTATTGTTTAGAAGTTTACCTACTGATTCTAATTTATCTTTTACATTTTGCTCAATTGCATTTGTAAGTTCTATATTTTTAGCTTTAATGTTTATATTCATAAATTTTTTTAATTTAAAAATAATAATTTGTGACCTCTTTAAATTATACCATGATTGAAAATATCTTGCTCGGATGATGATGCCCACTTACAATCCTTATTTTAGATACAGGTATAAGAAATTCAGTGGCCAATATTTCTATCAATCTTTGATTTGCCATATTTCTTTCGGCTTTTTCTTTTACAGAAATCTTAAACTGATTTTCTTTCACCTTTTCTATCTTTTCTTGCTTAGCTCCGGCAATAACCTTGACCTTAATATACATGTATATATTATAGTATAACTTTTGCATTTTTACCCTATTTTTGGTACTATGTTTAAAGGTTTTTTAAACCAATATTCCCCGACCCGCCTCGACTCGCAAGACTCGTCGACGCGAGGCAGGTAATTCATTAAGGTGTATTTATAATAAACATTCCCCGGTAGCTCAGCGGCAGAGCAGAGAGCTGTTAACTCTAAGGTCGTAGGTTCGATCCCTACCCGGGGAGCC
>CAZCDN010000005.1:0-10408 GCA_964497725.1 uncultured Candidatus Saccharibacteria bacterium
CGAAGTTTTGGAAGTATAAATTTGGTAGAGATGATGCAAAAGCTTCCAAGCGAATCACTCATTACTTTTGGTGGACATGTGCAAGCTGGAGGTTTTTCTGTAAGACATGAAGAAATACATTTTCTTGAAGAAAGAATTTTGCAAACTTATGAAAACTTTTCATTTTCAAATGAAGAGAAAATCGACGAAATCGCAGAAGCTGAAATGACTATCGATGATGTAAATATGCAAAATTTTAAAACAATAGACAGGCTGGCTCCTTTTGGAGTCGGTAATCCAAAGCCACTTTTTTTATTTAAAGATTTACCAATAAGTGAAATTAGAGAGTTTGGTAAAGATAAAAATCACTTGGAAATAATTTTCTTAAATAGTAGGGCTCAAAAGATAAAAGCCATCGCTTTTTTTAAGACTCGCGAAAGTTTTAATCGCTCCCTCACAATAGGAGAGAGGGTGGACTTGGTTAGTCCTCTCGAATTAAATACTTTTTTAGGTAAAACAGAGCTCCGCTTGCGTATTGTAGATATAAAATAGAAAAGATAATTAACTGAGAATCAATATATGTATAGCAAATGCAAAGTATAATTCCACAATTAATCAAATGTCAACAATATATCACGACCGTGAAAGTTGTTGACATATGTTTAACCTGGTTGCTTATAAATTGAAAAAGTTTTTTAAATTTTTATCAAAATCTAAATAGTTAGCTTCTATATAAATAAGATTTTTACCTATCTTGAGATCTGTTTTTAAAAGAGCTACAAACTCTTCACAGTCATATCTTGTAGCCCAGACACTGTCTTGTAGTTTGAAGAAGTCTTGCTTTTTTAATTCTTGTCGAAGCTTGTCTCTGGAATTTCTAAATTTTTCTGGTACATCAAATATTATAATCCTCCATTTACCATCCCAAGTTTTCCTTTTGTTTATTTTTTTGATTTTGTATTTTAATAGTATCTTTTCACCCTTTTCTGATAACTGATAATAACTGACCCCATTTTTGTTAACTAGCTTTATCAATCCACGTTTCCGGAGTTCTATTATTTTGTTTTTTATATAGTATTCATATTTTCTTTTTTCCTTTTTATCAAAAATATTTACAGCACGCATTGTATAAGGAATAGTATTTGATGCTAAAAAACTACCAGTACAATTAATTGTAGATAGGATGGTTTTTAAAATCTCTCTTTTGGGTTTCACTTTTTCCATATGTATATATTATAACCTATATACATGTATTACTGTCAAGAAGGTTCACGACCGTGGTGTCTTGTTGACATTTTTTTTGTTTACTAAATCGATAAAGAATAATATAATAAATATATTATTCTTTATTAATTTAAATACATGAAAAAAATACTTTCAATTTCGTCGGTGTTTGCAATCATTGCAGGAATCATTTTAATTATAAGTGGTGCATGGGGTCTTTATTTTACATATCAAAATGTAAGTCGTGAAAATATTGTGACACCAGAGGATGCTTCTATCCCAGGTAAAAAAGTACGTGGTCCACTGACACTAAAATCACAAGCAGATATTATAAGACATCATACCTTTAAGACAACAAACGAAAAAACATATTCTGAAATGCCTCGTCAGATTGAAAAACTAGATGAAAAAGGTCAAGTTGTGATTGGTGTAGATGGAAAGCCCTTGATGATTACAAATACTGCTCGTGATATGTGGATTGCAGCTACAACTCTGACTACAGCTCTACACTTGGGTATAGTCACTTATGTATTTTCTGGTATAGTATTTTTGCTCGGACTGATTTCTGTATGGACAGGAATAGTTTTTTGTCTCTTAAGTAAAAAATATACACAATAATTATATTTTTATTTGATTTAAAACATAAAAAAACTCTTTAGATATAAGGTCTAAGGATTTTTTTGTATTTTATTACTAATATTTTATCAAGTTATCCACAATTTGGCATTATCTAAAAATAAGAATATAATAGATACAGAAGTCACCCAGTTTTTTAAATAAATTGTGTGCAAAATACCCGCTTGAAAATCACAAGCGGTTTAAAATACCCCAAAACATGAAAAACAACAAACAAAATTGGATAAAATATAGCATAGCGTTTGTTTTGTGTTTTTTAGTTCGCCTTATTCCTTTTAGAGCTCCAAACATTGAGCCAATTTTAACTACAACTATGCCTTTTTCTAAAGCTTTTGGTAAATATTTTGGTTTTTCGTTTGCATTTTTAAGTATATTTTTATTTGATGCTGTAACTTCCGGTATTGGTATGTGGACACTTGTGACAGCGGTCGCTTATGGGCTTCTTGGCCTGTGGGCAAGTCATTTTTTTAAGAATAAGAAAAATACTTCTATTAACTATGTAAAATTTGCAGTAATGGGAACTATTGTTTACGACGTAATTACTGGTTTTACTGTAGGGCCACTATTTTTTGGTCAACCATTCTTGCAAGCAGTAATGGGACAAATACCTTTTACCATTTTACACTTAATTGGAAACGTAAGTTTTGCTTTCTTCCTGTCTCCAATAATATATAGATTCATTGTTCAAAATAAAGAAGTTGTAAAAAGGTCACCAATATTAACACTAAAAGAAAAACAAGCATGAAAAATAAATCAAATAAAAAAAATACTTACACAATAGAAAAAATCGAAAAGAGAGATGGTTCAATTGCTCCATTTGATGAAAAGAGAATAACCCTTGCTATTTTTCGTGCAATGGAATCTGTAAAAGAAGGAAGCGAAAAAGACGCAAAAGGTATGATGGATAAAGTGATGCATGCACTCGCTGCTTTTAAAGAAGAAAATAAAATAAAAGTATTCACACCCCATGTAGAGACAATACAAGATATTGTAGAAAATGAACTTATAATGTCTGGTTTTTTACAAACTGCAAAATCTTATATCTTGTACAGAAAAGACAGATCTTTGGCTCGTGAAAAAACTGGTTTTGTTCCTGAGAAAGTAAAAGAATTGGTTGCAAAAAGTAAAAAGTATTTTAGAAATCCTCTTGCAGAGCTTGTGTATTATCGTACATATTCAAAATGGGTTGCAGAAGAAGGGAGAAGAGAGACTTGGATTGAGACAGTCGACAGATATATAGCTTTTATGAAAGAAAATCTCGGTTCAAAACTTACCAAGGCTGAATACGACGAAGTTCGTGAAGGAATTTTAAACCAAGAAGCACTTCCTTCTATGAGACTTTTGCAATTTTCAGGAAAAGCAGCAAGTAAGACTAACGTGTGCGCATACAACTGTTCTTTTATTGCACCAAGTTCATTCCAAGACTTTGCTGAAATAATGTATATATCAATGTGTGGCACTGGTGTAGGCTGGTCAGTAGAGAGTGAAAATATTCAAGCTCTTCCGCAAATTCAAAAACAAAAAGGTGGAAAAATCCAAACTCATGTCATTGCAGATAGTAAAGAAGGTTGGGCTGATGCGTTTTCTCTTGGTCTAAAAACTTGGTTCGATGGTAATGATATGAATTTTGATTATTCTTTAATTCGACCAGCAGGAGCAAGATTGAAAACTATGGGTGGAAAAAGTTCTGGACCAGCACCTCTTCAATCACTACTCGAATTTTCTCGTGAGCGTATATTGAGAAGACAAGGAAGACACCTTACAAACTTGGATGCACACGATATTATTTGTAAAATTGGTGAATGTGTAGTCGCTGGAGGTGTAAGACGTAGTGCAATGATCTCACTTTCTGATCTTGACGATGAGGCTATTCGCGATTCAAAAGCAGGACAATTTTATTTGTCTGAAGGTCAAAGAATGCTTGCAAACAATTCAGCTGTATACAATTCAAAACCTACAACAGAAGAATTTTTAGATGAATGGGTAGCCCTTATGAAAAGTGGTAGTGGAGAGAGAGGAATATTTAATCGTGGAGGACTTGAAAAGACATTACCAAAAAGAAGACTCGATCAATTTAAAGGTGGAATATATCCATCTTGGGGTACAAATCCTTGCGGAGAAATAATCTTGCAATCAAAACAATTTTGTAATCTTTCAGAAGTAGTGGCTCGTGCTGAAGACACAGAAGAATCTTTGCTTAAAAAAATACGTGTAGCTACAATCCTCGGTACATATCAATCTTCTCTTACATATTTCCCATATCTTTCAAAAGAGTGGAGAAAAAATTGTGAAAATGAAAGATTGCTCGGTGTTTCTATTACTGGTCAATGGGATTCAAAGCTTGTTCGTACTCCGGAAATGCTTGCAAAATTGAAAAAAGCATCAATTGAAATAAATAAAAAATATGCAAAACGTTTTGGTATACCTCAATCTACTTGTATTACGTGCGTAAAACCTTCTGGAAACGCTTCTCAGACTGTAGATTGTTCTTCTGGTATGCATCCAAGACATGCACCATACTACATCCGTCGTGTGCGTATAGCAGCTACTGATGCACTATTTAAAATGCTAAAAGACCAAGGGGTTCCATACTATCCAGAAGTGGGTCAGACTGTAGAAAATGCTACTACTTTTGTACTCGAATTTCCAGTAAAATCTCCAGAAGGTGCAATTTGTAAAAATGATATAAATGCTATCGATCAATTAGAGCACTGGAAAGTTGTAAAAGAAAATTATACAGAGCACAATCCATCAGTGACTATTTCTGTAGGTGATGATGAATGGCTACTTGTAGCAAATTGGATTTATCAAAATTGGGATTTAGTAGGAGGACTTTCATTTTTACCACGTTCAAACCATGTGTATCAAATGGCTCCATATGAAGCTATAAATAAAGAAAAATATGAGAAAATGATAAAAGAACTCGGACACTTAGATTTCTCAAAGATTGTAACTTATGAAAAAGAAGATGAGACAGAGGTAAAGCGTGAGCTTGCTTGTGTATCAGGTACTTGTGAAGTCTAATAATTTAAAGATATGTTATTTACTGGAAAAGGAGATGGGGGGACTACAAAAACTTTTGGTTGCGACCAGCGTATTTCTAAATCATCTATTATCACAGAAGCACTTGGTTCACTTGATGAAATAAATTCTTTTCTTGGATTAGTAAAAATAAAATCAGACACTATAGTGCTCTCACTTGAAAGTGGGAGCTTGGTGTTTTCTCATGCAATTGATCGTATTCAGCAGGATCTTTTTATAATTCAGGCCGAGCTTGCAGGAGCAGATAAAAAAATTACAGAAGAGAAAGTAAAATGGCTTGAGATGATTGTAAATGATATCGAAAAATTATTACCACCTGTGAAGACATTTTTTGTGTCAGGAGGATGCGAGCTCGCAAGTCTTTGCGATATTTCTCGCACCATCGCTCGCCGTGCAGAGCGTAGAGTGGTAGGAGTACACGAAGAAGGAAAAGTAGTTATTGGTGCACAAACTCTCGCATACTTAAACCGACTCTCATCTGTCCTATATGCTTTCGCCCGTTTTTCAAATCACAATGCAAATATATCCGAAGAATCTCCGAGGTATGATTAATTTGCATAAAGTTTTGAGAAATGTATAATGGGTAAAGTTTAAACAATTAAATAATTTATTTTTGGGGAAGTGAGGTGACCAGTCTTTGTATAAAAATACTAAGATCAGGAATTCCTCCACAGTGCCGCTACGGTTAAAGTCCGAACACCAATCATAAATGTGAGTCCCGAGCAGGAAATTCGTAATTAAAGTTACGGCATGGCAACTCCTCTCGATGGGAGTTTTTTTAATATATGAAAAATAAATTTAATAAAATCTATATAAGTATCGCAATTATTTTTGTAATCTCACTCAGTCTTTTTACGTTTTTCTTAAATAAAAATACTGAAAGTTTACAAAACACTCAAGAATCTTTAGATCCCGGTATTATAAATGATTTTAAATCAGAAAAAGGAGATAAAAATCCTATAAATAATATTGATAATGAAGAAGTAATTTTTATATCTGAAAATGTAACTAATAAAGATAATGTTTCTAATGATAATACACAAGAAACAAATACAGAAACAGTATCACTCACAGCGGGAGATTTGTCTGTAGATTTAAAAATTTCACAAGGGAGAAATCTTTATGATACATTGATTGCAAAAGAAAATGAAAATTTGGTATCATTTAAAGTGAAAGAATACTCTGGTATTGGATTTTTTGTGACTGATATAGGAGACCTTCATCAGGGTGATGGAAAGTATCTAATGTATTTTATTAATAATAAAGAAGCATCCCTTGGTGTGTCGTCTTACGTTCCTAAAAATGGAGATGTCATACGCTGGGAGCTAAAATAATTTTATGAAGAAGATATTCAATTTTTATGTTTTTGGTTTTGTGGTAGTTTTTTTATTTGCTAATTTTATATTTCCTGTTACAGCTTTTGCAGCCAGAAATGCATCGGTAGAAATATCTCCAACAGAAGCTTTTACAAATAAAAATCTCACATATACATATAAGATAATAAATACAAATGATGAGACTACGACTGCAGGAATCGGATCAATAGAAATTCAAATACCAGATGGTTTTGGTATACCTTCAATTTCTATTGCATCTATATCAGATGGTAAAACATGGAAGCTTTCATCGGAAGGAGACTATGTAGATGGTTTTGATTCTTCCAATAATAAAATTGGAATACAAGCAAATACAGGCGAGGATAAATTGGCTAATACAGAATTTATCGAAATTTCTATTCAAACTACAGCATCAAACACATTAGGTGTATATGAATTCACGGGTTTTGTTTGGTCCAATATTGGATTTAGCGGAAGTCCTGTTTTTACAATAGAAAATCAATCTACAGTAGAAGTATTAGAAGAAATAATTCCTGAGCCTACACCGACTGTAAATTTTATAATTAGAAATGGTGAGACTATTGTATTTAATAATAGTGTGGGTTTACCAGATGAAGGAACCGTGTCCATAAATGATTCGAATGATGTTGCTCATGATGTGGACGCTCGAAGTGTACTGGCTATACTTGATAGCATAGATGAGTCAAATGAAAATTTTTCAATTTCTAATTTAGAATACTATGAAGCATATTCATCTTTTTATTTAAAATGTATTTTACCTGAAGGCGGTATAGATGCTTGTGACAATTGGCAGTATGCAGTTGGTGCCACTACTCCATTTACAAGTATCGATACTACAGTGCTGTCTGGTGGTGAAACTGTAGGAATATATTTTGGTTCACCGCACCAAGTCATACTAAGTACTAGTAGCTTAAATACTAATGAGTCTCTTATAGCGACAGCTGAAAAATATGACTATGAAAATAACACTTGGAATCCACTTACTGGTGTGAATATAGGAGTCACGCTTCCTGATTTGGAAAATCCATGGAGTCCAATAGTAGTAGATACATATACAGTCGATGATCTTGGTATGGCAACAATTACATTTGAAAATGCAAATACTTATTATCTAGGAATTGCAGAAGATTACTATTTTCCTACATATACTGTGACTGTATCTACTGTACCATCTAATGAAGAAGAAAATAATGGTGGCGGCGGTAGTGGCGGCGGCGGCTCACAAGTACTTACTTTTAGTGTGCCAAATGCAATTAGTTATCTTCAGGGTGTCCAAGGTACTGATGGATCTTTTGGTAGTAGTGTATTGTATTCTGATTGGGTAGCCATTGCTTATGGATCATACAATGTATCGGGTGGTTCAAAAAGTTCTTTACTCTCTTATATGAAAAACAATAATTCCATAAGCTCTCTTTTGACTGATAATGAACGTCGTGCAATGGCTATACTTGCTCTCGGTGAAAATCCATATTCATTTAATGGTGTGAATTATATTGAAGCTATCATTAATAAATTTGACGGTAATCAGTTTGGAGATGTGTCTCTTGTAAATGATGATATTTTTGCACTTATCCCTCTTAAAAAATCAGGATATGGTACATCTGATGAAATAATTTCAAAAAGTTTAGATTTTATAATTTCAAAACAAAAATCAAATGGTTCATGGGAAAATAGTATCGATATTACAGCAGCTGGAATCCAAGCCCTTTCTATGTATAAAAATTATTCAGGTGTAAATAGTGCAATAGAGAATGCAAAAACATACTTAAAAAATTCTCAGGTATCAGATGGAGGTTTTGGATCGGTATATGCAAGTGCTTGGGCATCACAAGCTATGAGTGCTGTATCCGAAAATTGGACAAATGGAGGTAAGAGTATAAATGATTATTTTGCATCACAGCAAATAAATGATGGAGCAGTATTGCCTACAACAGATACACTTTCAAATAGAATTTGGTCTACTTCTTATGCTGTACCTGCAGTTCTTGGAAAATCATGGAGTGATATATTGGTATCTGTAAATAAACCGTCAGAAGGAAATCTTTTAAATGATGCTGTAAACAATGATGATATTTCAAACGAAGAAGTTTTAATTTTAAATACTGAAATAGACGAAAAAGAAGTCTCAAGATTGGTATCAGAAATAAAAAATATGATAGCACAAGAAGAAGCTCGTACTAAAAATACAAAAGCTATAGCAAATAATATAAATACAAATGAAGCTCAAAATGATACAAAAGAAAAAATAAAAGATCTTGTATCTGAGGTAGAACTGCAATCTTTATCAGCAAATGCTGCAGAAAGTAAAAAGAAAATCCCTGTAGCAGTGGTAATTACATCAGCAGGAGTGCTTGTAATTGCAGGATTCTTTGTAAGAAGATTTATCTTTTAAGAAAGAATCCTTTAACTCAAACTAAGACGTCAAGAGTTTTCACGACCGTGAAAAACTCTTGACGTCTTTTAGATTTTTTGAATTTCAAAAAATAAATGTATAATTATAAAATGAAAGAAACAAATAAAATTGAAATATATACTGACGGTAGCTCACTTGGCAATCCTGGTAAAGGTGGATACGGAGTGATTTTTGTGAGTGATCATAAAATCATACATGAACTCGGCGGATACGAAAAAGATACTACAAACAATAGGATGGAATTACAAGCTGTAATTGAAACTTTAAAATATCTTTTACATAGATCGGACCTATGTAAAGAAGTGGTGGTGTATGCAGATTCGGCTTATGTACTAAATGGTATTACTTCTTGGGTTTTTAATTGGGAAAAAAATGGCTGGAAGAAAGCTGACAAAAAACCCGTTTTAAATAAAGAAATTTGGCAAGAATTGATAAGCTTGGTGCGAGAATATAAAGGAAAAATTTCTTGGCAAAAAGTAAAAGGTCATTCAGGTGATGTATACAATGACCGTGCTGACGAAGTAGCAAATATATGCGCAGAGCAACAAAGGAAATTGTAATAGTTTTTGTTTTAATCGTAATTATTATAATACGGTATTTTTATTTTCTACCTACACCACAAAATGATTTTTATGAAGCTATCGGTAAAGAAGTAGTATTTTTAGGTATTGTAAATGAATATCCTGATAAAAGAGAAAATCAAATAAGACTCACTGTCACTCCAGAGAATTTTAAATTTAATATATTGGTACCAAGCTATGATATTGAAAAAAATTTTCAATATGGTGATGTGTTGAAAATTTCTGGAATTCTTACATTACCAGAAAATTTTGAGACAAATACAGGGAAAGAGTTTGATTATGGAAAGTATCTATTTGCAAATGATACTTTTTTTATTATCAAAAATTCTAAGATTGAGAAAATACAAGAGAAGGGAAATAAGATTAAAAAAGGTGTATTTTATATTCGTGAAAAATTTGAAAATTCACTTTATGATGTACTGCCTATAAGAGATGCTGGATTTATAAATGGACTTTTACTTGGAAGTAAGGGTGGTATAAATGATGAAGATAAAGAAGCATTTGTAAGAACAGGGACAATTCATATTGTAGCTTTGTCGGGCTTCAATGTGATGATTGTAGCCGAAGCAATCATGAAGATTATGTCTATAATTGCATATGGGACTGTGGCATACGCCTCAGCTGGAGTCGTAGTAATTCTTTTTGTGATTATGGCAGGAGCTGGTGCGACTGCAATACGAGCGGGGCTCATGGCTGTCCTCGCGCTCATTGCACGCTCTACTGGGCGCACATATATGGCACTGCGAGCACTATTTATCGTTTCACTCGTTATGCTTGTGATTAATCCCCGTATTATATTTGATGTTTCATTTCATCTTTCGGTACTCGCGACTTTTGGTGTCATTGCTATACCGGTAAGGATTTTAAAATACTTTATTTGGATACCAGAATGGAAAGGATTTCGATCGATGATACTTGCAACATTGTCTGCGAGTATCGCCGTAATTCCATATATAATGTACGTGATGGGTAGTGTTTCTGTCGTTTCACTATTTGCAAATATTTTAATACTGCCAATTATTTCTTATCTAATGCTATTTGGTTTCATTGCTGGAATTTTCGGTCTATTTTCAAGTATACTCGCTATTCCTTTTTCATATATCGTACATATAGGAGACGCATACTTATTTTCAGTTGTTGAATTTTTTTCAAGATTTGCTTTTGCAAGTTTTAAT
>CAZCDN010000005.1:10508-16301 GCA_964497725.1 uncultured Candidatus Saccharibacteria bacterium
AAATTATTTTCTACAACCTCCCAGTTTAGATTTTTAAAAAAATCTTCTACGTATTTACCTTTACCACTTGGCTGATAGTCGGCCACAAAAGAATGTTCCCACATATCGAGAGCGAGGATTGGAGTACAACCATTTAGCTGACCTAGATGCTGTTCGTCTACCCAAGAATTTAAAAGAGTATTATTATTTTTATCATAATAAAGCATTGCCCAGCCTACACCTCGAGTGAGCGCCATTGATTTAAAATTGGATAGCCATTCATCAAATGACCCGTATTCTTTTTCAATAGCATTTTTAAGTTCTCCATTAGAGATTTCTTTGTATCCTCCTTCGAAAGAAGAGAAATATTGTTCATGATTCTTCATACCATTGTATTCAAAAGAAAATCTTCTATATAGTTCACTTACTACATAGGGTGCAAATGCATCTTCGCTCGCGTATCCTCTGTATTCGGGTATTTTTTCTAGGATTAAGTTTGCATTTTTTACGTACCCCGCATAAAGTTTTAAATGTTCCTCGATATTTATTTTTGATATTCCTTGTAATTCTGGTATTTTAAATGTCTTTGTTTCAAATTTTGCCATAGTCTTTTTAAAAGAGTTATAATATTAATATACCTATTATAACATGAATAAAAATAACCAAAAAAGATATATAGTTTTTGTAATTCTTGCGACTATTTTGATGATTGTTTTTGCTTTTTATATATCAGATTTTATATCTAAAAATAAAAACAAAGATAAAGTATTGAAAGTAGCATTTTTAAATGTAGGACAAGGCGATGCCATATATATACAAGCACCAAATGGAAAACAAATGCTTATAGATGGTGGTCGTGATAGAAAAGTCATCTCAGAACTTAGCAGGGTAATGCCTTTTGGGGATAAGTCCATCGATGTAGTTATTGGTACACATCCAGATGCTGATCATATTGGAGGACTTTATTATTTATTGAAAACTTATAAAGTTAGTGTATTTTTTGAACCTGGAGCCACATCGACAAGTAATATTTATAAATCCTTACAAGATACAATCACGGATAAAAAAATTCCACATATGATAGCAAGGAAAGGGAGGTCTATAATTTTGGATAGAGAAAACAATGTAGTATTAGAAATACTTTATCCAGATAAAAATCCTATAGGTTGGGAGAGTAATGATGCCTCAGTAATCACAATGCTTTCTTATGGAAATACAAGAGTACTTTTGACTGGAGATTCTTCAGTAGAAAAAGAATTGTATTTAGTAAAAGAAGACCCTTCAACTCCTTCAGGGCAAGTGTCGACGCTGAAAGCAAATATTTTAAAACTCGGACACCATGGCTCTCGCACATCATCGGCTAAAGAATTTTTAGAAAAAGTAGATCCCGATATTTCTATAATATCAGCAGGAAAAAATAATTCTTATGGGCATCCTCATCCCGAAGTTATTGCACTGTTAAATTCTCTAGGTTTGAAATACCTTGAAACTTCTAAAGAGGGTACGATAATCTGCGAAATAAAAAAGACTACATATGCATGCAAATAAAATTGTGCAAGGTCGAGCCTTGCACAAAAATAAAAATCTCACAATAAATTGTGAGATTTTTATTTTATAATTCCTGCTTTGTGGAGAGTAGCGAAAGCACCGTTTTTATTTATTGTCTTTATTGCTTGAGTAGATAAAGTAAGATTAAAGTATTTTTTAAGTTCTGGTACATATACTCTTTTCTTTTGTAGGTTAGGGTACTTTCGAACCATTCCTGTAGGGTTAAATTTTGTAGCACGAACACGGTTGGAGTATCCTCCAGCCATCTTTGAGCCCTTTCCTGTTATATCACATACTTTTGCCATATATGAAGCTATGCTATCATATAATACAGATAAAGGCAACATTTTTAATCTTAATAAAACAATCAAAATAATATGTCAGGAATAGATAGTATTTTTTATGTAGTAGTTCTTATAATGTCAGTGGTCATACATGAGTTTGCTCATGGTTATGCAGCGTACCGTTTTGGTGATGATACAGCTAGGCTTTCAGGTCGTCTTACACTAAATCCTATAAGGCATTTGGATTTATTTGGGTCAATCATATTACCACTCATGCTTGTAATCTTTAATTCTGGTTTTATGATTGGCTGGGCAAAACCTGTGCCAGTAAATACCAACAATCTAAAGAAGGGAAGGTGGCCGAGTATTATAGTTTCTTTTGCGGGTATTTTTGCAAATCTTATATTGGCTATAATTTTCGGACTTTTAATAAGAGTCGTACCACTATTGGGATTTCCTGCTTATGATTTTTCAAACCCACATCCATTTTATGTAATATCTCAAACTATTGTACTTTTAAACTTAGTTCTTGCTTTGTTTAATATTATTCCGATTCCTCCACTTGATGGATCTAAAATCTTATTTGAATTCTTGCCATACCGTCTTCGATACATAGAAGAATTTTTAGAAAGATGGGGAATTTTCTTTCTCTTGTTATTTATCTTCTCGCTTTGGAAATATGTATCACCAGTAATATATTTTCTTTTTACACTGATTACGGGGATAAATTAGTTTTTCTAAGAAAGTAATAATGCTATAATTCAATGTATACAATGTCTACACTATATAAAAAAATCTTTTTTACTTTTTTACCAATCATGGTTTTTGGTATCTTTTCTGTAGCTTCTGCGTCAGAATCTATCGGGACTATTAATACTTCAAATTATACTGCACAGGTTTGTGAAGATACTCTTTGTACTGAGACATCGACTAGTCCTGTAAATTTTGGAAATTTTACAACAAATACATCGTACAATGTCACAATAAGAGATGAATATCTTTCTGGATATATGTGGGGTAAAAGTTTTGGGTGGGTAATACTAAATTGTGCAGACACTACAAGTGGGTGCAGTGGTACAAATGGAAATTTTAAGGTTGCAAATGATAATGAAGGAAATTTGTCTGGGTATGCTTGGGGTGAGACTGCTGGTTGGGTTAATTTTGGTCCCTTTACTAATACGACGACATCTTCAGTTTCTATAAATACTAGAGGAGAATTTAATGGATACGCTTGGTCTCAAAATTTTGGCTGGATAAAATTTGATTGTAGTACAGTAAACTATTGTGTGTCTACTGATTGGAGACCTAGAAGTTCTCGAGCAGTAAATACATATGGATATATGCCTCCAGTAAAAACAGTAGTAACTGAATTTACTGTGATACCACCATTTCCTGCATTACCTGTAATACCAAAATTCCCACTTGTCCCAGAATTTACAGGTCCTGTATTTACAGAGCCAAACTTTGTTCCAAATAGTAATGTAGATAAAAATATAGTCATACCTCAGTTTAGAATACCAAGTCAAAGTGCAGAATTTATTTCATTCCTGGATTACTTAATAGATGAGACTAGAAAAAGTCTCGAACCTATAGAATCTATGATTAATAAAATAAAATTATTTGTAGATAAAAATCTTGCTGAAATTTTAAATACAGAATTGGGATACATTGTCACAAGTATAGCTACACTTTCAGGACTTGTACTAGGTACTACTATCTCTGTAATACCTGCGATATTCTTAAATCCACTTTCTGCATTAGAGCGTGCATTAATAAGAAGTAGATTTTGGAAAATACTTGTAGGTCCACTTCGTCGTAAAAAAGAAAATGGAAATATTGACGAGGAAGATCATGATGTGACACACCTATTGGGTCCTGCACACTTTGTGCCAAAGATTTTAGCTACACTATTTAAAATTATATTTGTAATTGGGTTTGTCGTATCAATCGTACTTTTGTATTCTGAATCAAGCTTAAACAATGTGCTTGTATTCCTCGCATACTGTGTGATATTTATTTTAAACGTAACTGTTTTTAGAGAAAAAATATAAACCATAGGTATGCTATTGCTTTTTTTAAAGCAATATAGTAAAGTATTCCTATTAGCCCTGTAGGGCTTGTATTTAATAATATGCCAACAATCAATCAATTAGTTAAGAATAAAAGAAAAAAGGTTACAAAGAAATCTAAAGCAGTAGCACTTGCTCGTGGTTTTAATGCAATCAAAAATAAACCAGTATTTTATCCTGCACCATTTAAAAGAGGTGTGTGTACAAAAGTGACTACTACTACTCCAAAGAAACCAAACTCAGCTCTCCGAAAAATAGCTCGTGTAAGACTTACAAACGGTATGGAAGTTACAGCATATATTCCAGGAATGGGGCACAATCTACAAGAACACTCAGTGGTAATGCTACGTGGTGGACGTGTGAAAGACCTTATTGGAGTACGATATCATATAGTACGTGGAAGACTCGATGCTACTGGTGTAGACAAGAGAAGAAAATCAAGAAGTCGCTACGGTACAAAGAGACCAAAAGCTACAGATAAGAAATAGAATTTTTAAATAAAAAATAATTAATTAAAACAAATGCGAAGAAAAGTAAAAAATAGAAATATAGCAGAACCGGATATTGTATACAATTCTCAAAAATTGGGAAAGTTTATAAACAATATAATGTGGTCTGGAAAAAAAGAAACTGCTAGAAAGATAGTATACGGTGCTTTTGATGTAATCAAAGAAAAGACAGGAAATCCAAACCCTCTTGAAGTTTTTGATACTGCTATAAAAAATGCTAGTCCAATGATGGAAGTACGTTCTCGACGTATCGGTGGTGCAAACTACCAAGTACCAGTAGAAGTACGACCTGAAAGAAAGCTTGCTCTCGCTATGAGATGGATCATAGATGCTGCACGAAATAAAAAAGGTGAAGCTATGCACAAAAAACTCGCAGAAGAAATAATGCTCGCATCTAAAAATGAAGGTTCAGCTTGTAAAAAGCGTGAAGACACTCACAAGATGGCTGAAGCCAACAAAGCATTTGCCCATTTTGCTTGGTAGTATTGAAACTTTGTTTCAAAACTACCTTAGCGAGTGGTGCATGCATTTCTTGATATGATTTGAAATGTATTCGTTTCAAATCTATCCCAGAAATGTGTTCCCCATTTTGCTTGGTAATATACTCAAATATTTAAAAAACAAAAAAATCCCGAATAGGGATTTTTTTTGTTGACAAGATTAATAATATAGTGTAGTTTGATAATAAATTAGAAAATATCATGAATACAAAAACTAGGAAATATTTTTTGATTCTGGTGTTTTTAGAAAAAGAACCAGGATCTGGACACAATAGTGTCCTCTGGAGTCGTAATAAAGAAGTACCACTTGAAGCTGACAGCTTACAAAGTGCAAAAATAGAAGCAAAAGCACTCTGGATTCAGCATAGGGAGCAACAATGTGTTTCTGTAAAAAGAAATTATATAGATGCCTTCTCTAAATCAATCATCGAGGCTTTTCCTCGAAAGATGAGAATCGTTGAAAAAAAAGAATACAGTATAAAAGTATAAATATTGTATTCTTACTCAAGATATTAAAACCCACCTCGCATGATAGCAGTGGGTTTTTTGTTTTCAAAAAGAACCACTATTCTAAGAATTTAATTTATACACATATACGCCATGGCGTATATGTGTAATCGGTATATAATAATTATATGAATAAAAAAAGAAAAATTTATTATAAAGGAATGGATTCCGATCCATTAAATATTTTTTCATCTAATAAAGATAGATGTGTCCCAAAGAGTGAAAGAAAAAGAGATTTTTATAAAAAATCTTTTGAATCTCATTTTAAAAAAGATTCACCTAGGGATTTAATTGTAATGTACGATATACCAAGTGAAAAGAAAGGGGAGAGAGATTGGTTTAGAAGGCAATTGATTAATTTTGGTTATACAATGATTCAAAAAAGTGTTTGGGTTGG
>CAZCDN010000006.1:0-15595 GCA_964497725.1 uncultured Candidatus Saccharibacteria bacterium
CGATGATAAAGATATGATCGACCTAGTAGAAGAAGAAATCCGTGAGTTGCTAACAAAGCAAGGATTTGATGGTGCAAATGCTCCAGTTATCCGTGGTTCAGGTCTTAAAGCTCTTGAATCAGCTGACAATGAAGACGAATGGGCTAAGAAAGTTCTTGAGCTTGTAACTGCTCTTGATACTTATATTCCAGTTCCAGAACGTGATACTTCAAAACCATTCCTTATGCCTATCGAAGATATCTTCTCAATTGAAGGACGTGGTACAGTGGTAACAGGTAAAATCGAAAGAGGTATCGTAAAAGTAGGTGAAGAAATCGAAATCGTGGGTATTAAGGATACTGCCAAGACCACTGTTACTGGTATTGAAATGTTTAACAAAAATCTTAAAGAAGGTATGGCTGGAGACAACGCTGGAATTCTTCTTCGTGGAATTAAAAAAGAAGACCTTACTCGTGGTCAAGTTCTTGCAAAAGCAGGATCAGTTACTCCTCACTCAGAATTTGAATGTGAAGTATATGTTCTTAAAAAAGAAGAAGGTGGAAGACACACTCCATTTTTCAATGGTTACAAACCACAATTCTACATCCGTACTACAGACGTGACTGGTGATGCAAAACTTCCAGAAGGTACAGAAATGGTAATGCCAGGAGATACAGTAAAGCTTTCAATCAAGCTTGTGACTCCAGTCGCTCTTGAAGACAACACTCGTTTTGCTATCCGTGAAGGAGGAAAGACAGTCGGTGCTGGTGTGGTAACAAAAATTATCGCATAATAGGTAACCGGAAGATAATAAGGTCGAGTTTCTAAAGTTATTTATAATTTTAGGAACTCAAAACCTTATAAAAAAACTATGACTACAAAGACTATTAAAAAAGAAAAAAAAGTAAAAGAAGAAGGCGTAGTACGACTTCGTATTAGAGTAAGAGCATACGAGAACAAAATCCTTGACGTATCTGTCAAACAGATTATTGATACTGCTCTTAGATATGATGCAAAAGTTGTAGGTCCAATACCACTTCCTACAGAGATTAAGAAATATACTGTAAACCGTGCGTCTTTTGTGTATAAAAATGCTCGTGAACAATTCGAGGTTCGTACACATAAGCGTGTGATTGATATTTTAAACCCAAATCAGAAAACTATAGAAGCTCTCACAAATTTATCTCTTCCATCAGGAGTAGATATCGATGTAAAGATGCTTTAGAAAACACAGCTATGACAAAATTTATTTTAGGTAAAAAAGTTAATATGGTTCAGTATTTCGAAGAAGATGGTACTGTAACTCCCGCGACTCTCATAAATGCTGGTCCTATGTTTGTGACGCAATTGAAAAATCTTGAAAAAGATGGTTATAATGCGATCCAAGTAGGGTATGAAGAACAGAAAAAAGAGCGCGCTACAAAACCTCATATAGGGCATATAGCACTTTCACAGAAAGACCAAGAAGGTAAGACTGGTGCTTATAAGCATTTGTATGAATTTAGAAATGAAAATACTGATTTAAATATCGGTGATACTATTACTATTGAAAAGTTTGAAAAAGGCGATGTAGTAGTGGTCTCAGGTATTTCAAAAGGAAAAGGTTTTCAGGGTGTTGTAAAGCGTCATGGATTTAAAGGAGGAAGACGCACACATGGTCAAAAACACTCAGAGCGTGAACCAGGTTCTATTGGTATTGGAGGAATTCAACGTGTATTCAAAGGTACTCGAATGGCAGGTAGAATGGGAGGAGACAGAATCACAGTGAAAAATTTGAAAATAGTAAGTGTCGATAAAGAAAATAATCAAATCCTCATAAAGGGTGCAATTCCAGGACGTCGTGGTACTCTAATCGAGATAATCTCTAAATAATTTTATGGCAGAAAAAACAACAAAAAAGAATAAAGTAAATCTTGAAGTAGATGTATACAATCAATCTGGTAAAAGTGCAGGTAAGATAAATTTACCTGAAGAACTGTTTGGTCTTGAATGGAACGGTGACTTGGTACACCAAGTGACTCTTGCAATGCAAGCCAATGCTCGTACACCAGTAGCTCACACAAAAACTCGTGCTGATGTATCAGGTACAACACACAAACCTTGGAAGCAAAAGGGTACAGGACGTGCTCGTCACGGTTCAAAGCGTTCACCGATTTGGATTGGTGGAGGTGTGGCTCATGGTCCAAGAAATGACAAGTCTTATGCTCAAAAGATAAATAAGAAAATGAAGATGAAGGCTTTGTTTACTTCACTTTCACAAAAACTTCGCGATGGGGAATTGCTTTTTGTAGAAGAAGTAGCTCTAAAAGAAGTAAAGACAAAAGATGCAAACCAAGTATTGATGAATTTGAGCAAAATCTCAGGATTCGACCGTATTATCGGTGGTAAAAAAGAAAATACTTATATTACAGTCCCAGCAAAAAACGATGTAGTAAAAAAGAGCTTCTTAAATATACCTACTGTAATCGTAGACGAGATAAAGAATATAAGTCCTCTTGATGTGATGAAATACAAGTATTTGATTATGTGCTATCCAAATGAAAGTATTGCTTTTCTTGGTGGTAAGATTGAAAAATCTAAATTAAAAAATAAAATAAAAGCAAAAGCTTAATATCATTTTATGAAAAAGAAAACAACAAAAACAGAAGAAAAGATAGACAGAAATCCTGTAATCAAGAGTCCTCGTATTACTGAAAAAGCTGCGCTTTTTTCTGAAAAGGGAGTATATACTTTCAATGTAGCTACTACTGCAACTAAAAATGAAATCAAGAAAGCAATCAGTACTATGTATAAAGTTACACCAGTAAAAGTTACTATCACACAAATCAAATCAAAACAGGTCGTAGTGCGTGGTACTATTGGTACAAAGAGTGGTGGTAAAAAAGCCCAAGTTTATTTAAAGAAAGGTGACAAGATAACATTCGCATAACATTATGAAAAAATATAAACCAACAACTCCATCAAGAAGAAACCAGACTACTGTCACATACAGAGGTGTGCTTTCAAATACAAAACCAGAAAAATCTTTGACTTTTGGTTTCAAAAGAAAACAAGGTAGAAACAATGCTGGACGTATTACTACTCGCCATAAAGGTGGTGGAAACAAAAGATTGTACAGAGATGTCGACTTTAAATATGACAAAAAAGATATTCCAGCAAAAATCACATCTGTAGAGTATGATCCAAATAGAAATGCTTTTATTTCTCTTGCTGTATACGCTGACGGAGAAAAAAGATACGTAATTACACCAAAAAATGTAAAAGTAGGTGATAAGTTTATCGTATCAGAAAAAGCTCCTTTCGAGCCTGCAAACCGTCTACCACTTAAGAAAATCCCAGTTGGTACTTTTGTATACAATGTGGAAATCAAGCCAGGTAATGGTGCTAAGCTCGTAAGAGGTGCTGGTACATTTGCTCAAGTAGTAGCAAACGACAATGGATATACAAATCTAAAAATGCCTTCTACTGAAATCCGTAAAGTACTAGAGACATGCGAAGCTTGTATTGGTGAAGTTTCAAATTCTGAATACAAACTTCAAAACTTTGGTAAAGCCGGAAAATCAAGAGGTAAAGGTATCCGTCCTACAGTTCGTGGTAGTGCCATGAACCCAGTGGATCACCCATACGGAGGAGGTGAAGGTGCACAAGGACGAGGTCTGCGACGTGCCAAGACTAAGTGGGGTAAGCCATCAGGAAAAGGACAAAAGAATAGTACTCCAAAGAAATACTCAAACTATCTTATCGTATCTCGAAGAAAAGTTGGAAAGAAAAAATAAGAATACACAAAAAGAAAAACACCCATATGGGTGTTTTTCTTTTTGTGGCGACTAAGGGGTGAAATATTCTGAAGTGATGCTATAATAAAATTATGAAAAAAATGTCAGAGAAAAAAAGATTTTCACTAGTAGCTCGTGCGCGAAGCTTCAATCATGCTTTTCGTGGTATAGGTATCGTATTTAAAACAGGGCACAATTTTTGGGTGCAATTATTTATTGCACTCATCGCATTTTTCTTAGGTGTATTTTTAAAGATTTCACACATAGAATGGACAATTCTAGTGCTCTCTATGGGCTCTGTGCTCGTAGCTGAGACATTTAATACAGCAATAGAGATAGATATAGATCTCACAAGTCCTGACCATCACCCGTATGCTCGTGATACCAAGGATGTATCTGCTGGAGCTGTACTTATCTCATCATTTGTCGCTCTCATAATCGGCCTAATTATATTTATACCTAAAATAATTCTATTGTTTTAATCAGTATTTGCTACTTTTTTAGCATAGGTGTTATAATAGGTGCATAGAAGTTTAAACGAATAAATAATGGATACACTAGCAAAACTGTTTGGCGGACAAGCCCGAATAAAAATAATGCGACTCTTTTTACTAAACCCAGATCAATCTTTTGAAATTGAGGATGTTATTGGTAGAAGTCGTGTTCAGCGTGCCGGAACTAGAAAAGAAATAAATGCTCTGTCTTCTATAGATTTTATAAAACAAAAAACTATTTCAAAAGAAGGAGCTCGTGGTGGAAAAAAGAAAGTGAATGCTTGGACTTTAAATCAAAATTTTCAATATTTAAATCCAATAAAAGATTTACTTATTGATCCCGAAGTAATAATGCAAGACAATTTAGTAGACAAACTACGTCCGATAGGGAAGGTGGGTCTTATGGTAGTAGCTGGAGTATTTATCGGGCGTGATGATAGTAGGGTAGATATGATGCTTGTGGGAGACCGAATAAAAAAGAATGTATTAAATCAAGTCATCAAAGGTCTTGAATCTGAAATTGGAAAAGAATTAAATTATGTGATTTTTGATACACAAGAATTTGCTTATCGTATGAGTATGTATGACAAATTGGTATGCGATATACTCGACTATCCTCATATAAAACTTTTTGAAAATCCAAAGTTATCCACACATACCTCTCGCAAATAGGATAAATTTGTTATAATTAATATATGTACTTGAAAAGGGTCGAAGCTTAATCGGTACTATTATTAGTTTAATAAAAAAATCTTATTATGTTTATACAAACATGGGGAGAAGTATTTAGTGGGTCACTCCAAAGTCTTTGGTTTGGATTCATAAGCTTCGTACCAAATCTTATTATTGCGATTATTATATTTATAGTCGGATGGATGGTTGCTTCTGTGGTAGGTAAAGCTATTTCACAAGTAGTAGCTGCTCTTAAAATCGATAATCTTTTCAAAAGCGCAGGTGCTGATGATTTGATGAATCGTGCAGGAATGAAATTGAATGTAGGTGGTTTTATAGGTACAGTTGTAAAGTGGTTTATTATCGTTGTATTTTTAATGACATCATTGGAAATACTCGGTCTTTCACAAGTAAATGATTTTCTTCGTGAATCAGTACTTTACTATTTACCTAAAGTTATAATTGCGGCACTTGTATTAGTGATCGCTTCAATTCTTGCACAAGCAATGAAGAAGATTATATCTGCTTCAGCAAAAGCAGCAAATGTTCATTCTGCAAATATGATGGGCACTGTTGCAAATTATGCAATTTGGATCTTTGCTTTCATAATCGTATTGTCAGAGCTTGGTATTGCACCATCATTTATGCAAATACTATTCTCAGGATTAATCGCAATGCTTGCTATAGCAGGGGGTCTTGCATTTGGTCTTGGTGGTAAAGATAATGCATCAAAACTTTTAGATAAAGTTTCAAACGAAATTTCAGGAAAATAATACTCTCTATCATATTATTTCCGTTTCTTTTCAAAACCCCCACAATGTGGGGGTTTTGATTTGACAATATTTTAAAATTTGCTAGTATAGAAGGACTGGCTCATTTCGGGCTATTTTAATTACAAAATGACAAGATCAACTAAAAAAGGACCATACGTAGACCCTCGTCTTCTAAAAAAGATTGAAGGTAAAGAACCACTTAAAACAGGGGTTATAAAAACATGGTCAAGAGCATGTGTAATCACACCAGAAATGGTTGGTTTCGTTTTTGGCGTACACAATGGTCGTGTACACATAGAAGTTTTAGTTACTGAAGATATGGTAGGACACAGATTGGGAGAATTTTCTTTGACTCGTAAATTTACACGTCACGGAGGTAAAATGCAAAAAGAACTAGAACAAAAACAAAAAGAAGCAGAAATCGCATCAGCTAAAGCCGCTAAGAGCTCTAGTGATAGCAAGAAAAAATAAAATTATATGAAAGCCTTTCTAAAAAATTATAGACAATCACCAAGAAAAGTTCGCCTAGTAGGTGACCTTATTAAAGGTAAAAAAGTTTCTGATGCTGAGACAGAATTAAATGCATTACCAAAGCGTGCATCATTGCCAATAAAAAAGCTTTTAGATAGTGCTGTGGCAAATGCAAAGCAAGCCGGTGTTGAAAAAGAAAATCTTATGGTTTTAAATGTACGAGTAGACAAGGGTATAGTTCTTAAAAGATTCCGACCAAGAGCTCGCGGTAGTGCATCAAGAATAAATAAGAGAAACAGTCACGTAGAAATCAGTCTTAAAGAAAGAGATGGAAATACAGGAAAGAAGGCTATAAAAAAGGCTGTAGTAAAAACAGAAGTAAAAGAAAAGTCGAAAGGTAAGAAAAAAGAAGTTAAAGAAGTTAAAGCTTAAAAAATATTATGTCAAAAGTTGTTCACCCATATGCACATAGATTAGTAAACTTAAGAGATTGGAAATCTCGCTGGTTTGCTGGTAAAAATTATAAAACTCTACTAAAGGGTGATGTTTTGACACGCAAGTTTTTAGATAAAAAACTTCGTGGTTTCTATGTTTCTCGTATTGAAATAGAAAGAAATAGAAAAGCTACAAAAGTAATGGTATTTACTTCAAGACCGGGTATGATTATCGGTCGCTCTGGAGAAGGTGTTGCAAAATTGAAAAGTGATTTGATCGCAATGCTAAAGAAAAACGACGTAGTAGTACCAGAAGATTTCAAATTTGATATAGTAGAAGTTCAAAATCCTGATGCTGATGCAATGATTGTGGCTGCTGGAGTAGCTGAGGGTCTTGAAAAAAGATTACCTTTCCGAAGAGTGTTGAAGCAAATGATTGAAAAGACAATGCAAGCTCGCGGAGTAAAAGGAGCACGTATTTTATTAGGTGGTCGCTTGGGTGGAGCAGAAATTGCACGTACAGAACAAATCAAAAGAGGATCTATTCCTTTGCAGACTATTCGTGCAGACGTGGATTTTGCTCGTGAAAAAGCTCATATGGCATACGGAGATATTGGAATCAAAGTATGGATATATAGAGGAGAAGTTTTTAATACTCCTGTAGCTACTTCAAATAAAGATCAGAAATATAACAATTAATTTTTATGTTAGTACCAAAAAAAGTAAAATTTAGAAAATGGCAGACAGCAAGAGCAAACCCTAAAAAATTAAAGGGTAGTACTGATTCGCGTGGTAGTAAAATAGCTTTCGGTTCTTATGCTTTAAAAGCAACAACACCAGCTCGCGTACGTTCAAATCAATTAGAAGCCGCTCGTAAAGTTCTTTCAAGAACAGCTACAAAGGTTGCTCGTATTTGGATTAGAATTTTCCCAGACAGACCATTTACAGCAAAAGCAGCAGAAGTAGGAATGGGTAAGGGAAAGGGTGATCCACAAGGATACTGTTTCCAAGTACTACCAGGAAGAATAATTTTCGAAGTTGATGGTGTACCTGAAGCTATTGCAAAAGAAGCTTTAAGAAAGGCTGGTACAAAATTGCCAATTAAGACTGTGATAGTATCACGATAATTTTATGACAAATACAAACACAAATACAAAAAAGACATTGAGTGGGGTAGTAGTATCTGACAAGATGGACAAGACTATAGTAGTAGCAGTAAATCGCTTCGTAGAGCACCCAAAATACAAGAAAAGATTTAAGATCAGTAAAAAATACAAAGCTCACGACGAAGAAAATACAAAGAAAATCGGTGATAAAGTCGAGATTATGGAAGTGAAGCCTATTTCCAAGGATAAACATTTTAAAGTAATATAATTATATGATACAAGACGGAACAATAGTAAAAATTACAGACAATGCTGGAGGAAAGATCGGCAAAGTTTTCAAAGTACTTGGTTCTTCAAAGAAGCGTTATGCTGAAATTGGAGAAAAGGTAGTAATTTCTGTAAAAGTTGCAGAACCTAGAAAGAATGTAAAGAAAAAAGATGTACATCACGCAGTAGTAGTACGCCAAGTAAAACCATTCCGAAGAAAAGACGGTTCATACATAAGATTTGATGACAATGCTGTAGTGATAATAGAAAAAGGTAAACTTGAACCAAAAGCAGGACGCGTATTTGGTCCTATACCAAGAGAGCTTGCAGAAAAGGGATACCAAAAAATAATATCTTTAGCACCGGAAGTGCTTTAAAATAGAAAAATAATATGCATGTAAAAAAAGGAGACAACGTAATAGTGATCACTGGAAGCAATAAAGGCAAAAGTGGAAAAATCATAAAATCAATACCAGAAGACAATATGGTGGTGGTAGAAGGTGTAAATATGAAAAAGAAATCACGAAAAGCTACAAAGTCAAAAGAGAAAGGTCAAATACTAGAAGTAGCTATGCCGATACATGTATCAAATGTAAAGCTAAAATAATTTTATATGGAAACAACAAAACAAAAAGAAAAAAAATCATACACATTACTGAAAGATACTTTTGGATATAAAAGTATAATGTCTTCACCAAAGCTTGTGAAGGTAAATGTATCTATCGGTACTGGTAGTGGTGTAAAAAAAGATAAAGATAGAAATAAATTTATCATGGAGCGTATTGCTAAAATCACAGGTCAAAAGCCTACACTAAGAAGTGCAAAAAAATCAATCGCTGGTTTTAAAATTCGTGAAGGAGATCCTGTAGGAGTAATGGTGACTCTACGTGGAGCTCGTATGTATGCATTTTTGGACAAGCTTATAAACGTGGCAATCCCTCGTACAAAAGACTTCCGTGGCCTTGATAAAAAATCAGTAGACAATATCGGAAACATGACACTAGCTATAAAAGAGCATACAATTTTCCCAGAGACAGGTGATGAAGAATTGAGAAATGTATTTTCTATGGCTGTGACAATCGGTACTACAGCAAAGACAAAAAAAGAAGCTACTGCTTTCTTTGAAATCATAGGAATTCCGTTTAAAAAATAAAAAGATTTTTCTAAAAACACTGGCATTACTGCCAGTGTTTTTTTGTTTGACAATGTGGGTATCTTTATGCTTTAATTTAAAAAAATGGAATACGCCAAATCCCGCATGTTGCAAAAAGAGGCGAGTATATTAAAAAAACAATATGAAGAATTATATTTTTTCTAAAGAACAAAACGAAAATCTATCGAAGTGGAATGTGATATCAGCCCCACTCATTTTATTTTATGTAAGTATTATTACTTTGTTTGTAGTATTAGTAATTCATTTTATAAAATTCCCAGAAAATGACTTTCCTTATTTTTTCGTCACAATACCTATTGTTGGTATTATTATTAGTGCGATGCTCAATCGTAGATACATGAAGGCAGTAAATGTTTTAGAGGAAAAACAAATAGAAATAGCTGAGAAAAATGAAAATTTGATAAAACGAATAGCTAGGGTTTCTATTATTTGGATAATCATTTCATTAATTGTTTATATCCTGTTATGTATTTTTTAATACAAAATTAGAATTAATTGATAAATGAAGGGTCCGCAAGATCCTTCATTTTTTTATTTGACTTATAAAAGCTTATCTGCTAGTATGTAGGGAGTTCGGTATTTGAAGGATCTGTGTTTCTCCTTAAGCACTCTGTACTAAGTACACAGTATTTAAGAAAAATACACAAGATATCATCAGATTAAGAGCGTTTATTTTATATATGGCAAAAACATCAGTAATAGCAAGACATCATAAAAAATCTAAATTCACAAGTCGAGAAACAAATCGATGTTTTCGTTGTGGAAGAGGTCACGCTTATATGAGAGATTTTGGTGTATGCAGAATATGTTTTCGTGAATTAGCAAACGAGGGTCTTTTACCAGGTGTGAGAAAGTCTTCTTGGTAATCTCTATTTAATACTTATACTAAAAACTATGGATCAAATCGCAAACATGATAATTATGATAAAGAATGGTAGTGCAAGAAATCACGAGTCTATTGTGGTGCCATTTTCTAATATCAAATTTTCTATTGCGAAAGTTTTAGAAAAGAATGGATACGTAGGTACAGTAGAAAAGAAAATGAAAAAAGGATTTCCAGTTTTGAATATAAATCTTGCTTATGGAGAAAATACAGAGCCAAAGGTAAATGGAGTTGAGCGTGTATCAAAATCTTCTTGTCGTGTATATGTAGGTGCAAAAGATATTCGCCCTGTAAAGAATGGACGAGGTATGATGCTGATGACTACACCAAAAGGAATACTTACAGGTACAGAAGCAAGAAAAGAATTGGTCGGAGGAGAAGTATTATTTAAAATTTGGTAATATAATTTACTAAATAATAAAACAATTTTATGTCACGTATAGGAAAACAAACAATTATAATCCCAGCAAAAACAGAAGTTACTCTCTCTGGTACTGTTTTGACTGTAAAAGGTGAAAAGGGTACACTCGTTCGTGACTTTCCAGGTAAGATAGATATAAATATTTCAGGTAATGAAATTACTCTTAAAAGACAAGATGAAAATGACAATGCGTTGAAAGCTATCTGGGGTACATATGCTTCACACATAAAAAATATGGTTACTGGTGTGACTGAAGGATTTCAAAAGAAATTGATTTTAGAAGGAGTAGGTTTTAAATCTGAAGTATCTGGAAATATGCTAAATCTTGCTCTTGGTTTTTCTCATCCTGTAAAAATACAAATCCCTGATGGTCTTACTGTTACTGCAGAAAAAAACAATATCGTATTTTCTGGTATTGATAAAGAATTGGTTGGTCAATTTAGTGCTTCAGTAAGAGCAAATAAAAAACCAGAACCATATAAAGGAAAAGGATTTAGATATGAAGGTGAAGTTATAAGACGTAAGCAAGGTAAAAAAGCCGCGTAGTATATATAAGGAAATAAAATACAATTATGAAAAACAAACAAGAAAAAAGAATAAGACTAAAGAAAAAGATTCGAGCGAAAATACTCGGTGGTGGTGGACGCCCTCGTCTTTCTGTTTTTCGTTCAAATACATTTATTTATGCACAAATTATAGATGACGCAAAAGGCAATACTTTAGTATCTGCTTCTGATTTAAATAATAAAAAAGGTACAAAGACAGAACGCTCAGTGTTAGTAGGAGCTGAAGTAGCAAAGCTTGCTCTTGAAAAGGGTATTAAAGAAGTAGTTTTTGATAGAAATGGATTCAAGTATACAGGACGTGTGAAAGCATTAGCAGATAGTGCGCGCACAGGCGGACTCGTATTCTAATAAAATAAATATTATGACAGAAGAAAAAACACAAAACAATAATACAACTACACCAAAGACTTTTGTAAAAAAGCGTGGTTTTACTGGAGGTAAAGGTAGAAGAGGAGACGCAAATTTCGAAAGACCAAAACCAGAATTTGATCAAAAGATGATTGGTATCCGACGCGTTACACGTGTGGTTTCAGGAGGACGTAGAATGAGTTTTGCAGTAGCGCTCGCTATTGGTGATAAAAAAGGAAGTATTGGTCTTGGTACTGGAAAAGGTACAGATACAGCTCTTGCTATTGGAAAAGCTTTGAAACAAGCTAAAAAGAATATGTTTAAAATAAAGACTACTAAAGATATGTCTATCCCTCACGATGTGAGTATTAAATACGCTAGTTCTGTACTAAATCTTATGCCAAACAAAGGTAAGGGTCTTGTGGCAGGAAGTACTGTACGCGATATGCTTGTGCTTGCTGGTATTAAAAATGTGACTGCAAAAATCCACACACGAAGTAAGAATAAATTAAACAATGCCCGCGCTGCTTACAATGCACTTTTGGAATTCAAGTCTAATGAAAAAAAGGTCACAAAAAAAGAAGATAACAAATAATTTTTATGCAATTAAATTCACTAAAAAGAAATACTCCAAATAAAAAGAAACGACAAGTAGGTCGTGGTGGTACTCGTGGTAAGACTTCAGGTCGCGGTACTAAAGGTCAAAACGCTCGTTCTGGTCACAAGAAAAGACCACAAATGCGTGATACTATAAAAAAGCTTCCAAAATTGAGAGGGTACAGATTTAATAGTAGAAACGATAAAAACTCTGTAGTCAATGTAAATGTTTTAAATATGTTTGAAGATGGCACAGTAGTAAACAAAGAAATGCTTTTTACAAACAAGATAATACGTAGAGTGAAAGGTAAATTCCCAACAGTTAAAGTATTGGGTTCTGGTGAAATTAGTAAAAAAATCTCAGTTGAAGGTCTTGAAGTATCTGCTATAGCAAAAGAAAAAATAGAAAAAGCTGGCGGAAAAGTAATCTAAATTTATAATGGAAAATGTTTGGCGAAAATTAAAAGTTGTTTTTACAGACAAATCTTTAAGAGGAAGAATTTTGTTTGTACTTTTGGCATTCGTTATTTTTAGAATTTTGGCAAATATACCTGTACCAGGAATTGGTGCAGTAGAACTTGGAAGGGTATTGAACAACAATCAATTCCTTGGGATTTTAAATATCTTCTCTGGTGGTGGATTGTCTAATCTTTCACTTATGATGCTTGGTGTAGGGCCATATATTACTTCTTCAATTATAATGCAATTGCTCGGCTTTATGGTTCCTGCAGTTAAAAGAATGCAACAAGAAGAAGGTGAAATTGGAAGAAAAAAGATTTCAAATTATACACGATTATTTGCTGTACCACTTGCTATTGTACAAGGTTTGAGTTTGCTTGCTTTACTTAAAAATCAAGGAATAATCGGAAGCATGACTACATTTGAGCACTTTGCAAGTATTGCTACGATCGTGGCTGGATCAATGCTCTTGATGTGGATTGGAGAATTGGTATCAGAATTTGGTATTGGAAATGGTGTGTCACTCATAATCTTTGCTGGTATCATTGCTGGACTTCCAGCAAGTGTAAGTCAATTTATATTTACTTTTGATGTATCACAATTACCACTTTATATATTACTATTTGCATTAGGTCTTTTGATTGTAGCTGGAGTAGTAGTTGTCACAGAAGCAGAAAGACCTATTCCTGTGACATATGCAAAGCATGTACGAGGATTATCAGGAGCAAGTACTGGTGGTGCTCAAACTTATATCCCACTTCGTGTAAACCAAGCTGGTGTGATTCCGATAATCTTTGCATTGTCTATACTTATCTTTCCTCAAATGATTGGAAACTTGTTGATAAATTCATCAGTGGGAATACTACAATCAATATCAAAAGCGATGCTATGGTTTTCAGCTACTACTTGGCTATACTCCATTGTATATTTTATGTTCGTATTTATATTTACATATTTTTATACAGCCGTTACATTTGACCCAAATCAGCTCGCAGAAAATCTACAGAAAAATGGTGCTTTTGTACCAGGTATTCGTCCAGGAAATGCTACACGTGAATATATATCACATATCTTAAATAGAATTACATTAGTAGGGGCTATATTCTTAGGAGTCATTGCTGTCCTACCTCTCGTGATAAGATCAATCACAAATATACAAGCATTTGCTGTAGGGGGTACAGCTCTATTGATTGTAGTGTCAGTAGTTCTTGATTTAATTAAAAAAGTTGAAGCTGAGCTCTCGATGAGAGAGTATTAAAAAATCCGACAATGTCGGATTTTTTAATGATTAATTTTTAGTATATAATATAAATATTATGCAACCATACACATTTGTTTTTTTTGGAATAGCTGGGTCAGGTAAGGGGACACAAATAGAAATTTTACAAAATTATTTAAAAGAGAAAAACTTGGCTTCTGATGTAGTAGTAGCTTATCCTGGAAATGAATTTCGTAAGCTTATAAAAGAAAATAATTTTACAAGTGGACTTGTAAAAGAGAAATTGGAAGGAGGTTTTCTTCAACCAAATTTTATAACCATAAGTTTATTTTCAAATATTTTAATTTCAAGTCTTACTGAAAACAATACTCTAATAGTAGACGGGTATCCTCGTACTATAGCTCAATCTGAAGCGTTTGAATCAGCTATAAATTTTTATAAAAGAGATAATGTAAAAATCATATATATCGAGCTCTCAAAAGAAGAAGCATCAAAGCGTATGAAAGCTCGTGGACGCTCTGATGACACAGATGAGGGTATTGCTCAAAGATTTGATGAATACGTAAACAATGTAATTCCTTCTATGCATTATTTTAAAGATAAAGAAGGTTATACATTGCATACTATAAATGGTGAGCAATCTATTGAAGATGTACAAAAAGAAATAATATCTAAGCTTGGATTGTAGTATGGATACAGATACTAAAAAAACAATAGTAATGTCACTAGGTGGATCACTCATCGTACCTGATGAGATTGATGTAGAATTTATAAAAAACTTCACTTCTTTTATCCGAGAGTATACAGAAAAAGGTTTTAAGTTTGTAATTATTACTGGTGGTGGTAGAGTATGCAGAAAATACAATGATGCACTCGAGCAAATCACAAGTCCGTCGAAAGAAAATCTTGATTGGCTAGGCATTGCTTCCACTCGATTAAATTCTGAATTTATACGTATCACACTTGATGATATTAGTTTTGAAAAAGTGGTGATGAACCCAGAAGAAATACCGAGTACAGAAAAATCTGTGATCATGAGTGCTGGGTATAGACCAGGGAATAGTAGTGACTTTGCTGCTGTGCGTGCTGCAAAAAGTATAAATTCTAGCATTGTGATAAATCTATCAAATACTGATTATATATACGACAAAGATCCAAATAAGTATAGTAATGCAAATAAATTTGAAAATATAACTTGGGATGAGTATTTAAAATTGATTCCAGAAGAATGGAATCCAGGACTATCTTCTCCTTTTGATCCTATCGCTTCACATGAAGCAAAAGACCTTGGGCTTGAAGTGGTTTTTATAAATGGTAAAAATATAAATAGTATACGCACCTACTTAGATGGCGGTGCATTTGAAGGTACAATAATAAAATAATTATGTTCACAGGAATTGTAGAAAAAAAAGCTAAGATTAAAAAATCAGAGCTTAAGGATGGTCTGTTGATAATTTCTTTAGATTTACCTAAAAGCATGACTACAAAATTGGGAGACTCTGTATCTATATCGGGTTGTTGTCTTACTGTTTATAAAAAGTCTGGCAATAGTGTGTCTTTTCAAATTATGAAAGAGACTATGGATAAAACTATTTTTGGAAAAAAAATACCAAAAGAAATAAATGTAGAATTGGCAATGAAGCTATCTGATAGATTGGGTGGGCATATTGTCTCAGGACATATCGATACTATTGGTGTCATAGAAAAGGTAGAAGATAAAGATAATGAAAAATATATTACCATAAAATTTCCAAAAAAGTTTTCAGATTTTGTTATAAAAAAAGGATCCGTGACTATTGATGGTGTGAGTCTTACTATTGCAAAGTGCACGATAGATAGTCTAAGTGTTGCCCTCATACCTCATACACTGAAGACCACGACACTTAATTCTTTAAGAAAGGGTGATTGTGTAAATATTGAATTTGATATAGTATCAAAACATATTGTAAATTTAAT
>CAZCDN010000007.1:0-594 GCA_964497725.1 uncultured Candidatus Saccharibacteria bacterium
CACGAAGCTCTTTGGCTCGAGGGAAGCCATTTACATAAGCTTTGAAATGCTTTTTCATAATAGAGAAATTTTTAATATCTCCTAGCTTTTTTTCAAATAAATACGAGTGCTCTATGAGCGCATCGAGTTTTTCTTTTATCGACACATCACCCTTGCTGTCGAGCCAGTATCTATTTTTAAAACCAAAAAATTGTTTTATTCTTTTAATTTTATTTTTGAAAAAATTATTTTTATTTTTTATATTTTTATTTTTATCAAATATCCAAGGATTACCAAATACAGCTCTGCCTATCATAATCCCATCACAGCCCGTGTCTTTTGAAAGTTTTTCTCCATGACTTAAATCGAGTACATCACCATTTCCTACAATCAAAGTATCGACATTCATTTTATTTCTAATATCTACTACCCTCTTGATACGATTCCAATCAGCAGGGACCTTGGACATTTCTTTTCTTGTGCGCGCATGCACAGTAAGACAAGCGATACCTTGCTCGAGTAAAAAAGGTATCCAAGTATCTATTTCGTCTTTATTGTATCCCACGCGTGTCTTTACTGATACTGGAATACTTTTGCCTGCTTCTTTTATTCCAT
>CAZCDN010000007.1:604-15495 GCA_964497725.1 uncultured Candidatus Saccharibacteria bacterium
CTTGAATTATTTCTTTTGCTTTTTCTGGTGTCTTTATCATAGCTGATCCACATCCTTGCTTTTCTATAGACCGATCAGGGCAACCCATATTTATATCAATACCATCAAAACCCATCTCTGCACACATCTTTGAAATCTTTTTCATATTTTCTATATTAGAAGAAAACAATTGGGCGACTATTGGTCTTTCGTTTTCTTGAAATTCTAAATCTCTTTTCAAGATTCCACGCTCTTCATAGCAAAGACCGTCAGCTGATACAAATTCTGTCCAAAGAACCAAATCATTCCTTTTATCTTTATTTGAATATTTTGTGATAATTTGACGAAAAGCACAGTCAGTCACATCGGCCATCGGTGCAAGGCAAAAAAACGGCTTTGGTAATTTTTCCCAAAATCCTTTATTCATAGTGCCTGTATACAACCTTATTTTTATATCTCAAATCAATATAGTCGAGAGCCTGATACTTACCTTTTACTTCTTGTACAAATTGCTCTTGTTTCATTGAGGCTGAAAGATTATTTAAAATTTCATCTATATCACTATCTTTTTTAAATACTATATAAGGCAATTCTATACTATCTCTTTTAAGGAATAATTTATACTCATTTTCATTATACATATCTATCATGGTCACATCAAAAGACATTTTTTCAAGTGCATCCAATAATGCAAATATATTTTTTATAATCTCAGGATCGAGAGAGCTATTTGAAAGTGGTGGCATTTCTTTATCTACAAGAGGAGAATAAAATTTGAAATATATACTTCCAGAGAAAAATGGAGCTTTGTCGAAAATATAGCCTTCGTCATTTATAAAAAAACATTCTTCATTTAATTTGTCTTCTTGATTTAGCTGTTCTCCGCACCACAAATACGAACCCACTCTTTCTGAAATATGGACTGACAATTTTGTAATCTTATCAATAGAAATTTCTATACCATTTATACGAGCAAATTCATTTTTTATATTTCTTTCAATTTGTTTTTTAGGATAAATAAATACATTTGATTTTTTAAATAAATATACATATCTTCCTTTTATTGAATCTCGTACTATGTTTTCTATTTTACTTGCACTTACTACCCTATTGCCTGATACATTTACTTCAGAGATTACGACTTTTGGATGTGCAGAAAAAAAACTCAATCCAAATACGAGTGTAGCAAAAAAACAAAGTGACAAAATAGTACGCTTGTATATGATTCTTTTTCTTTTTTGTTTTTGTTCGATTAGGCGTGGATGCGAGGCCGCATCGTACTCTTTTGACATAATAAAATAAATAACTACTTGATATATTCTTTACCAAAATACTTTACGAGAACTTCTGGTATTTTTATACTTCCATCAGCTTGCTGAAAATTTTCAACCAATGATACAAGTATGCGTGGTGTAGGAATTGCAGTAGCATTTAGTGAGTGAACATATCTTAATTTTCCATCTTCGTCTTTATATCTAATGTTAAATCTTCGAGTTTGAAAATCATGATAATAAGAAGCAGAAGCAATCTCTCGGTATTTCTCTTCTTTTGGTACCCACAACTCTGTGTCATAAGATTTTACGTGTGCGCCCTTTAGATCTCCTGTACAAATTTCAAGCTGACGATAAGGAATACCGAGAGATTCTATGAATTCTTCAGTGTTGCGATTTAATTCTTCGTGAAATCTTACAGACTCACTATGACTTGATTCACACAAGACTAATTGTTCCCATTTGTAAAATTCATGCACACGAATCAATCCTTTTATGTCTTTACCGTGACTTCCAGCTTCTCTACGATAGCATGGAGAAAAAGCTAAATATCTTTTTGGTAAGTCTTCTTTACTTAAAACTTCATTTGAGTGATATGCCATCATTGGAACTTCAGCTGTACCTGCTAAATATTGATCGTCTTGAGTTTGGAATATATCTTCTGCGTCTCCTGGTAAGTGACCTGTGCCATAAAAATATTCTTTATTTACAATTGATGGTGCAATAAATGGATTAAAATTCTTTTTCAAGAAAAATTCACGGGCATAGTTCCAAATAGCCCAAGACAAAAGAGCCCCGTCGTTCATGAGAAAATATCCCCTAAAACCGTGCGTCTTTACACCTCTTTCAAAATCTACCATTTTATGTTTTGTCATAAGTTCTATATGGTCTTTTGCTTCAAAATTAAATTCTGGTTTATCACCCCATACTTTTATCTCTTTATTATCTTCTTCTCCTTTTCCTTCTGGTACCGATGTATCAGGCACGTTTGGTACACGAAGCATTATTTCTTGCCATTCTGTCATTATAGTCTTGAGCAATTCTTCGCCTTCTCGTAAATCTTCTTTTACTCCTTTCATCTCTTCAATCATTTGGAAGCGAATTTTTTCATCACGCTCGCCACTGATAGATATACTCATTTTGTTTTGCTCACTTCTATAGTTTTCTACTTTGGCCAATATTTCAAGTCTCTTTTCATCAAGCTCTAAAAGCTTGTCGATGTCAACTTTTACGTTTTTCTTTCTAGCCCCCTCTTTTACAATGTCTTTATTTTCTTTTATAAATTTAATGTCTAGCATATAGCTAGTATACATCGAAATAATGTTTTTTAAAAGTATGTGTATATGCTAAAATTTAACTATAAATAAATAGATTTTTAATATATGCAAAATGTAGATATTGTAAAATTAAAAGAAGAAGAATTTCCGAAAGCTCTTCTTGAAATACCTCAAAAACCAAAAGAGCTTTATCTACGTGGAAAACTACCTCCCGAGGATTATGTGCATCTTGCTGTAGTTGGATCTCGAAATTGTACTGCATACGGTCGTGATATTTGCGAAAAACTTATTCGCGGACTAAAAGGATATCCTATTGTTATCGTATCAGGACTTGCTCTTGGTATAGATAGTGTGGCTCACAAAAGTGCATTGCAAGTAGGACTCATCACACTTGCAATGCCGGGCTCAGGAATTGACCCTAAAGTTTTGTATCCGAAAAACAATATCGATTTGGCTGATAAAATAGTCGCTTCGGGTGGATGTATCCTTTCAGAATTTCCACCACTAATGAAAGCCGAGCTTTATACTTTTCCAAAAAGAAATAGATTGATGGCGGGTATATCGCGTGCGACACTTGTAATAGAAGCTTCAGAAAAATCAGGTACTCTCATCACTGCTCGACTTGCGATGGATTACAATCGTGATGTACTCGTAGTACCAGGATCAGTATTTTCAAATACTTCACTTGGTACAAATAAATTGATAAAGCAAGGTGCCACACCAGTCACAAGTAGTGCAGAATTACTAGATGCACTCGGTTTCCAAGTCGAAGAAAATACTCAAACTGAAGATGAAAAATATATAGATTGTAGTGTAGATGAAAAGAAAATTTTAAATCTTATCGGTGAAGGTATCGAGCGTGATGAACTACTCCGTAGTATAGATATGAATACATCTGACGCAAATGCACTGCTTTCAATAATGGAAATAAAAGAATATATAAAAGAAGAATTAGGAGAAATAAGAAAAATCTAATTTTTACATATATACGCCATGGCGTATATATGTTTTGTATAAAATTATAAAAAATATTTGGAAGAAAATTTGCAAAAGAATATTCTTTCGTGTAATACTAAACAAATGAAAAAATTAATTATCGTAGAGTCACCATCGAAAGCAAAGACTATTGAAAAGTATTTATCTACCGAGCCAGGTATTACATATACAGTGCGTGCGTCTGTGGGACATATACGTGATTTACCTAAATCAAATAAAAAAGCTATCGATATCGAAGGTGGTTTTATTCCTCATTATGAAATATCGAAAGGAAAAGAAAAAGTAGTGAGCGAACTCCGCATGTTGGCACAAAAAAATGAAGAGATAATCCTTGCGACAGATCCGGACCGAGAAGGAGAAGCTATCGCTTGGCACATAGAAGAATTACTCAAATCTGATAAAAAAGTAAAGGCTCCTATTAAAAGAGTCGCTTTTCACGAAATTACAAAAAACGCAATCGAGGAAGCGCTTCGTCATCCGAGAGATGTGGATACAGATTTAAGGCGTGCACAAGAGGCTCGTCGCGTCCTTGATAGACTTGTAGGATACGACCTATCTGGAATTATTTGGAAAAAAGTAAGATATGGTCTTTCTGCTGGGCGTGTACAATCCCCTGCTCTCCGCATCATCATGGAGCGTGAGCGTGAAATTCGTGCTTTTATTCCAGAACAATACTGGACTATAGAAGGACTTTTTAATACAACAAAAAAAGACGAATTAAAACTCGTATGTAAAGATGAACCTCGCGATTATAAAATAGTAGAAAATATTTTAAATCTTGGAAATAAAAATAAATGGTATGTGACTGATGTAAAAGAAACTGAGCAAAAAAGAAGTCCTCGTGCACCATTTACCACATCTACTCTTCAGCAGACAGCTTCGACAAGACTTGGCTTTTCTCCGTCACGTACTATGGGTGTGGCTCAAAAATTGTATGAGCAGGGTTATATCACATATATGAGGACTGACAGCACTACACTAAGTAAAGATGCTCAAAAGCAAATACTAGATGTAATAGAAAAAAAATATGGAAAAGAATTTAAAGAAGAAAGAGAATATAAAACGAAAAGTAAAAATGCCCAAGAAGCCCATGAAGCAATACGTCCTACCGATGTAAATAATTTTTCTGCTGGAAATAATGAAGATCAGAAAAAATTGTATCGATTGATTTGGGACAGAACTGTATCTTCACAAATGGTAGATGCTCGTGTATTGCGTACAAAAATTACAGCTAATATAGAAACCTCCTCCCCTGCGAAGGGGAGGACTGAGGAGGGGTCTTCTACAATTCCTGACTTTTTTATAAATGGTTCACAATTAAAATTTGCTGGTTGGCTTTTGGCTGATAGTGTATCAGGCGGAGAAGATATAAATTTACCTTCTGTCAAAAAAGATGATGAATTGATTTTGATAAATTTAGAAAATACAGAAAAAGCTACAGAGCCACCAAATAGATATACAGAAGCAGGACTCATCAAAGAACTCGAGGCTCGAGGAATAGGACGACCTAGTACTTATGCATCGATAATGCGTACCATAGAAGACAGAGGCTATGTGGAAAAACAAGGTCGCACACTTTTCCCTACCGATACAGGTGATGTGGTATCGACTTTTCTAGAAGACAATTTTATGGATTATATATCAGATACATTTACAGCTGACATGGAAGACAAGCTCGATGAAATAGCAGAAGGAAAAATTGAATACAAAAAAACTTTGAAAGATTTTTATACTCCTTTTTTGAAAGATGTAAAAGAAAAAGACAAGCTTGCAAAAGCTACAAATATGGGTGAAGCTCCAGAAGATATGGTATGTCCAAAATGTAATGGGGCTATGGTAGTAAAGCTTGCTCGAAATGGCAAATTTTATTCTTGTGCAGATTTTCCAAATTGTATGGGAGCTCGAAACCTAGAAGGTAAAGAACTCGAGGGTCCAAAAGAAATAGGAAAACCTTGTCCAAAGTGTGGAATAAAAGAAGAGGATAAAATCATTTTAAATAAAGATGGGAGTGTACGAAAGAGTAGAAAAAAGAAAACCGAAGATTTGGGTAAATTGGTAATACGTGAAGGAAAATTTGGTAGCTTTATCTCTTGTTCACGATATCCAAAATGTAAATACATAGAAGAAGATGAAGAAGAAATGAAAAAGAAAATGACAGAAGTGACTTGTCCAATGTGTAATAAGGGTAAGATGATGGAACGCAGAGGTCGCTTTGGAATATTTTATTCTTGTGAAAATTATCCCGATTGTAAAAATGCAATCAAAGCAAAACCTACTGGAAATACTTGCCCGTACTGCCAATCTCTTATGATGGAAGGTACAAAAACTATACCCGAGCGATGCAGCAATAAACTTTGTAAAAATCATAATCCACACAAAATGGACGATAATTTGATCAATAATAAAAAGTAGTGTATTTACTTTTTCTTATTTTAAGCTTACACTTTATATATGCCTTCTATAAATGAAATTATATCTATAATAGGAAATTTAAAAAAAGAAGATCAGGAGCTTATTCAAAAGGCTTTTGATTTTGCAAAAAAAGCTCACTCGGGTCAAAAGCGCAAAAGTGGTGAACCGTATTTTAATCACGTATTTGCCACAGCAAAAAATCTTGCTGAGCTTGGTATGGATGCTACTGTGATATCTGCAGGATTTTTACACGACACACTAGAAGATACAGAAGCGACAGAAGAAGAACTTAGAAAAGAATTTGGCGATGAAATAGTAGAACTCGTAAACGGGGTCACAAAACTTGGTACTGTAAAATACAAAGGTGTAGAAAGAAATGTAGAAAACCTGCGTAGATTTTTTGTATCTATGGCCGACGACCTTCGCGTACTTGTAATAAAACTTGCAGACAGATTGCACAATATAGAGACACTATCTCACGTACGCCCTGATAAGCAAAAACGCATTGCAATGGAGACACTTGAATTGTATGCCCCACTTGCAAATAGACTTTCTATGGGTAAACTAAAAGGCCGACTCGAAGATGCTGCTTTTAGATATGCATATCCAAAAGAATATGAAGAAGTAAAGAAACTATTGTCTGAAAAAAAAGATGCGAGTAAAAAATATTTATATGAAGTAAAAAATGCTTTAGAAAAAAAACTTACTGAGAGTAAAATTGAAAATTCAAAAGTAGATTATAGATCAAAGCACTTATATTCACTTTGGAAAAAACTACAAAAGCACGATATGGATATAGATAAGGTGTATGACATCATAGCTATACGCTTACTTGTAAATTCTATAGAAGATTGCTATCACGTACTTGGAATAATTCACGGAAATTGGAAACCTTTACCAGGAAGAATAAAGGACTATATTGCAAATCCAAAACCAAACGGATACAGATCATTGCATACTACTATATTTACAGGTACAGGCGGAATAGTAGAAATACAAATCAGAACATATGAAATGCACGACGAGGCAGAAAACGGTTTAGCTGCACACTTCTCTTATAAAGAAATCATAAATAGTACAGATAGTGAATCGAAAAAGAAATATGAGTGGGTCTACCAACTAAAAGAATTAAAAAACTTAAATGAAAATCCTGAAACTTTCCTAAAGACAATCAAAATGGATTTCTTTAAAGATAGAGTATTTGTATTTACACCAAAAGGAGATGTGATAGATTTACCAGAAGATTCAAGTGCTATCGACTTTGCATATGCAATACATTCTGATGTAGGAGATCATGCTCAACGAGCAAAAGTAAATGGAAAGATTGCACAGCTAAGTGTAAAATTAAAAAATATGGATATTGTTTTTGTGGAGACAAATAAAAACGCAAACCCTTCTTCAAAGTGGCTTACTTATGCAAAAACTGCAGTAGCAAAAAAACACATCAATGCATACTTGAAAGAAAACAGCTTACTTTCAAAATTCTTATCTTTTGGAAAAGGAAAATAATTATATAGAAAAATTGTCTATACTATAGAGGTCAGCTTCTTTTTCAGCTTCTTCGATTTCTGCTTTTGTTCTATCATCGAGCAATTCTACTTCTTCTTTTTCTTCATAAGTACTAGTCTCACCAGTATCTTGTGTGGCTATATACTTATCAAGCATTTCTGTAGGACTTCTATTTTCATTTTTCTTTAAAGCTTCAAGGATAGTTTGAAGATCATCATTTGAGAAAAAATCTATCTTGATATGTCCCCCATTTTCACCTTTTTCAATATGCACTCGTGTACCAAGAGCATCTTGGAGTTTTTCTTCCATTTCCATAATTTCAGGATCGGGTATGTATTCTTTTTTTCTTATCTTGTCATAAGCAATCCTTCTTGCAAGTCTTTCCGCTTCGCGAACAGAAAACTTTTTAAACATAATTTCTTTGAAAAATACAGCTTGTTCTTGTGGGCGATCGGAAAGCATCAAAAGAGGCCTTGTGTGTCCTTCTGATATTTTTCCTGCAGAAAGTGCATCGAGCATATCCTGAGGCAATGCAAGAAGTCTTAGAGTATTTGAAACATATTCACGACTCTTCCCTACTTTTTTACCAATTTGTCCATGTGTAAAGCTAAATTCTTCTACGAGTTTTAGGAAAGCGCGAGCACGCTCTACAGAATTTAAATCTTCACGCTGAAGGTTTTCTATTATAGCAAGCTCTAGTTTTGCCATATTGTCATCACCTACTCTTATGACTACTGGGACTTGTGGTACTCCTGCTAGCCTCGATGCTCTCAGTCTTCTTTCTCCTGCAATCAGTTCGTATTCTACACTCATTCCTCCGTCTTCTTTTACGACTTCTTCTCTTGATACTACAAGAGGCTGAAGTACTCCATATCGGCGAATAGAATCAGCTAGGTCAGCAAGACGTGCTTCGTCAAATTCACGACGAGGTTGATATGGGTTGGGTTTTATTTTTTCTGTCTCTACCCAAAAAATTGAATTGCTATATAAGTTTGATGGCATAATAAATATTTTAGCATACTTTTATATACAAACAAAAATTTTATTTGTATTGCATTTTAATCATATTTTGAGTAATATAAAATAGTTAGCATAAAATGCCCGGGTGGCGGAATCGGTAGACGCGCACGACTCAAAATCGTGTCTCGAAAGGGGTGGGAGTTCAATTCTCCCCCCGGGCACAAAATTATAAATAAAATATCAGTTTTTGAGCAAGGCCGAGCCTTGCTCAAAAAAAATTATTTTACAAACTCTGGTTCAGTCTCGAGAGTAATACTAAATTTTTCATAGACTTTTTTTATAATTTCATCACGAGCAGAAATTATATCTTTAAAAGTGGCTTCACCATCATTTACAAATACGAGGGCATTATTTTTATATGTAGAAATATGACCAAAATCTTTACCTTTCAATCCGGTATTTTCTATAAGCCACCCGGCAGGAATTTTTACGAAATCATTTTCTAATTCAAACACAGGTATATCAAAATCTTTATTGTCTTTACAAATTTCATCAAATTGTTTTTTTGTAATAATAGGATTTTTAAAAAATGAACCTACATTTGGTATCTCATTTGGATTTGGAAGCTTATTGCTACGTATTTTGATTACAGCTTCACGAATTTCTTTTAAGCTTGGATTTAAATTGTTCCTTTCTTCAAAATATTTTTTTACACCACTATAATTTGGAATTTCTGGATTTCGTTTTAAAAGCTTAAAAACTACAGACAGTATTATATATCGGCCTTTTTCTTTATCTTTAAAAATACTATTTCGATAAGAAAAATCGCAATCATCATTTGAAAGTATTTTTATTTCTTTTTCTTTTGTATCAAAAACTTCTACACTAAGTATTGTATCTTTTACTTCTTGTCCATACGCGCCTACATTTTGTACTGGTGTCGCACCTACAGTCCCTGGAATTGCCGACAATGCTTCTACGCCAGAAAGTCTCATGTCTACAGTGCGCTCGACAAAATAATCCCAATTTTCACCTGAACAAACTTTGATTTCTGTAAATTCTTCTGTATCAGACAAAATATCAAAACCTAAAATCTCAATCTTGAGTGCAAGTACATTTAAAATCCCATCTGGAAATACCATATTTGAACCACCACCCAAAATAAGTACTTTTACATCTTTTTCTTTTGAAAATTGGTATGCTTTATGTATATCATCTATGGATTTTGCTTCTACAAAATACCGAAATTGCCCACCGACTTTAAGTGTGCAATATTTTCTAATATCTACATTTTCTAATATCATATCTTGCAATTATATCATATGTGATATATAATGCGCAAATATAACATATAAACAATAAATTATGAAAAAACAAAATGACATCCAAAAAATAGGGTTTTTTATCAAAGAATTGCGAGAAAAGAGAGGTCTTACTCAAAAAGCTTTTGCGGGCGAATTAAAGACTTCCCAATCTGCAGTAGCTAGGATGGAGAAAGGTGAGCAAAATTTTAGTACCGAACTATTGGCAAAAATAAGTGACGTACTGAATCATAAAATAATTTCAATAAACAATTCTATCGATTTTGAAATAAATGGTGGTAAAAAATTAAGTGGTAGCATAAAAACAAATTTCTCAAAAAATGGATCTGTTGTTCTTCTTTGTGCTTCACTTTTAAATAAAGGTAAGACCACTCTTCATGGTATTGCTCGTATTGAAGAAGTATATAGAGTAGTAGAATTTTTAGAAAGTATCGGTGCAAAGATAAATTGGATAGATCAAAATTCTCTAGTTGTAATACCTCCTAAAAAAATAAAGATTGAAAATATAGATAAGGAATCTGCGGGAAAAACAAGAACAATAGTAATGATGATGGGTCCACTTATACACTTGCTAAACAATTTTTCAATACCTCACGCGCAGGGCTGCAAACTAGGTAAAAGAACTGTGAGCGCTCATATTTATGCACTTGAAGAATTAGGTGTAAAAATAAAGACTACAAATACAAGCTATGATGTGCAAGTAGGAAAACTAAAAGCTAGTGAAATTATTATGTATGAATCTGGAGATACAGCATGCGAAAATGCAATTATGGCTGCTTCAAAGATTGACGGCACTACTACTATAAAATTTGCGAGTGCAAACTACATGATACAAGAATTGTGTTTCTTCTTAGAAGAGCTTGGTGTAAAGATCGATGGCATTGGCACATCTACAGTCACAATACACGGAAAGTCAGATATAAATAAAGATGTAGAATATCACAACAGTGAAGATCCTATAGAATCTATGATGTTTTTATCTGCTGCAATTATTACCGATTCCGAACTCACAATCACTCACTGCCCTATCGACTTTTTGGAAATCGAATTATATAAATTGAAAAAGATGGGCCTCAAATACAAAATCTTGAAAAAATATTTTTCTAAAAATGGTCATACAAATTTGGTAGATATTCAAGTATTTCCAAGTAATTTAAAAGCGCTTGATGACAAAATACATTCTGGTGTATTCCCTGCTATAAATATGGACAATCTTCCATTCTTTGCACCTATTGCCATAAAAGCTCGTGGCACAACTCTAATACACGACTGGACATATGAAAATAGAGCGATATATCTTACAGAATTAAATCGCCTAGGTGCTCAAGTGACACTTGCTGATCCTCATCGTGCTTATATACAAGGAGGTACAGAATTGAAATCAGCACAGGTAGTATGCCCTCCAGCACTACGACCTGCTGTAGTAGTGCTTATGTGTATGCTTGGAGCAAAAGGAAAATCAATCCTTCGCAATGTGTATATGATAAATCGCGGATACGAAGAAATCGCAATGAGATTAAACTCTATAGGTGCCGATATAAAAATAATTAAATAATTTTTATAGAAAATTTGCACAGTTTTCACATATTTCTTTTGTATTTCTTTTAGAAAAGAATATACGCATCACTTTTCTGAAAGGCATTATAGACAAGAAAAATTCTATGTCGATAAGTTCTCGTACAATGTATGCTAAAAATCCATACATATAAAAATTACCTACACCGAGAGCTGCCCACCCATCACCCACAGGTACAGCATAGCCTACTTTTTTCGGCTTATATACTTTTTCTCTTTTATTTGTATATTTTCTATATAAATTATTTGCTATAAATTTACCATCGTATACAGCAGTCTGCGCAAAACCTGAATACTTTGTAAAAGCAGCATCACCTCCAATGTATAAATTTTCGATATCAAATACATTTAAGTATTCATCTACTATTACCTTATTGTTGTTTTTAAAATTTAAACCTTTTATGTTTTTATACAATGAATTTGTACGTGAACCTGCAGTCCATATAAGAGTATTTGATTTCAATGACATATCTTTCATTGTGATTTCATCCACATCACTACGTACGACAGTTCTATTTAAAAATATATTTATACCCAATTTATGAAGTCTATTGTGTATTTTTTTTGAAAGTCTTTCTGGTAAATAAGGAGCGAGTCTTGAAGAAGATTCTACTATATCTATCGTCACAAAATTGTTGTCGACGGCATGTTTCTCGGCAATACTTTGCATATAAGAAGTAAGTCTTCCTGCAAGCTCTATTCCAGAAGGACCTCCACCCACAATCACTATATGAAGTCTACTTACTAAATCTTCTTTATTTGATGATAAATATATATCAAACATTTTATGCAAGTGCTTTTTCAATTCAAGTGCTTCGACAATAGATTTAAAACCAAAGGCTCTTTCTTCAAGACCTTCAATTCCAAAATATACAGTCTCACTTCCTAAAGTAAGGACTACATCGTCATAATTATAACTATTCTTTTTTCCTATCACTGTCTTTTTATTTACATCTAAATCCAAAATTTCATCTATACAAATTTCTACATTTTTACCAGCAAAAATTTCTGATAGACATACACATACTTCAAGAGGACTATCACCAGTCACAGCTCTATATATTCGTGGATAATATTCAAAATGAGATTTATTTGAAATAAGTTTTATATTTACATTTGGTAGTTTTTTCTTTGCAAGCTCTAGTGCACACTTTATACCAGCAAATCCTCCACCCACAATTACAATATTTTTCTTTTCTTTTAGATTCATATGAGGCAATTATATCAAAAAACCTTTAAAAATAAAAGAAAATGCGGTATAATTTATAGGTATTAGGCCATATCCTACCTTGTAAGATCAGGGCCATATAATCGTCATAAATTATGAAGACTAAAGAAAAAGAGAAATTTGTCAATAACTACAACGAATGGTCTGATGACCTATTTAGATATGCTTTTTTTAAAGTCTCAAATAGAGAGCTCGCCCTTGATTTAGTACAAGATACTTTTACTAAAGCCTGGGAATATATAGCCTCAGATAAAGAAGTAGACAATTTACGTGCTTTTTTATATAAAATATTAAAAAATCTTATCATCGATTATTATCGAAAGAAGAAAACGGAATCATTGGACAATTTACTTGATGAAGGTTTTGATTTTGGATATGACGATAGCGATAAAACAGAGAGCAACATGCTCGGTGAAGATCTTTGGCTAAAAGTTCAGGAATTAGATCACAAATATCAAGAAGTTCTTACTCTTAGGTATATGAATGATTTATCTATATCGGAGATAAGCGAAGCTACATCAGAATCAGAAAACAATGTGTCTGTAAGAATTCACAGAGCATTAGCAAAATTAAAAGAAATTTCAAACTTAGAATAATATGGAAAATTTAGAAAAACAATTACAGAATGTGAGAAAGATTCGTATGACAAATGACGAACGTGATTTAATGCGCCTAAATATAAATAAATTTATGGACAATCATATACCAGAACTTTCTTATGCTAAAAAGAAAGTGTTTCGACATTCTTATTCTATGCATATATTTAAAGTCACAGGTATCGTATTTGCATCATTTGTAGTACTCATTGCTGGTGGAAGTGGTATTTCATACAAAGCTGATTCGGCTCTTCCTGGTGATACACTATATTCATTAAAGATAAATACCATCGAAGAAGTTCGTGGGGCTTTTATAAAATCACCACAAGAAAAATTGCTTTACAACCAAGCTCGTGTAGCTAAAAGAATAGAAGAAATTGTAATATTAGCCGAAGAAGGAAATCTCACAACTGAAAAAGGTATCGAGGTAGAAAAAGCGCTAGATTCTCATATTGCAAATATAGAAGAAGCAGCTAAAAAACTCAAAGACAGTAATCCAGAAGGATTCAAAAATACTACTGATAGTATTGCACCACTAATGGAACAGCATAAAAATACTCTTAAAGAAGTAAATAAAAAAGCAGAGACTGTAACTGAAAAATCTTTACCTGAAAAGAAAGAAGCTGTTGTAGATCCTATGGCTAAAGATATAAATGGTAAGGTTTTAGAAAATACTACTGATAAAGACAAAGTTCCAGCAACTTTAGCAGAGACTACAATAGAAAAGAAAAAAGAAGAAAGTAAAAAAGCAGTAGACAATATAATTGCAAAAATAGAAAAAGAAACAGATTCAATAAAGGCTATGGAAAAAGAGACAGTTGTATCACCTGCGGTAAAATCTGAAAATCCTGAGAAAACACCTCTGATAAAAGAGGAGGTATCTAAATCAAAAGATATACCAGTTATTCAATAATCTTTATATCGCTACTTGATAAAGATGAAATACCACCATCATGTGGTATTTTTCTTTTTCTAATAAAAAATACAGCAGCGATGGCAGTACAAAGTACTAGTATAAAAATAATACTTGGGTTTATATTTATTTTGGGTGTGTTTACACTTGCCTCTTGTCCTACTATACTGTTTAAATCTATAGGAATTTCTTTTATTTGACTATCCTCCTTGATTATATCTTTATTAGGAGCATATGAGGCATACGAGTTTTTAGAAAAATTTATAGGTATATTTTCAGAAAAAGAAACAGGATATACAGATTCTATTTCAAAACCAGGTCGAGCGAGTACAAGTACTCGAAAATCATTATATGTAAAACCCAAAAACCCAGCATCGAATATTGTTTTCCTACCTGGTTTTATGTATGTACCAGAGGGAAAAGAAAAAATTTTACCACCTGCTATTAATTTCCAATCTTTTAAAGATATTTCATACGAAGACTTGTTTTCAATCTCTATATATGGATCATTTATATTTCCAATACTCGATATGGCAACCTGACTTGATACTACTTTTACATTTAGCTTAGCCTCCAGACTTTCCTCGTCTTTTGTATTTTCAATATATTGCAAAGATACTAGATATTCCCCAGTGTATTTATACTTATGACTTACTACTTCAAAAGAACTCGCTTCTTGTATCTTACCGTCACCAAAATTCCAAATTACATTTCCTCTTTCTATTTTTTCTCCATAGTTTCCAATAATCTCAGCTTTGAAATTCTGTAATACATTTTGTGGTATTGTACTTTGATTTAAAATGATTTTTACCACCTTCTCTCTATATACAGGTGCTTTTGTAGTATTTGTAGT